>CAINMH010000123.1 GCA_903850745.1 uncultured bacterium | reverse complement strand
TCCACACGAATTTTCCAGCCCTTTTTGGGTTCTGGATTCCACAGAACCTTCAAACGGTAGCCGTACTTCTCAGAGATGACCTTGATACCGCTTGCTGTATCAAGACCGGCCCGGCCGCTGGAGATCGGGAACGTCTTGATTTTCTCGTCGTCTTTCCAAATCACCATCTTGTAGTCAGCAATCCGGGTTCGTATGACGACCTTCGGACCGGTTTCGAATTTCATGGAAAAGTTCGTGCCCCAGACGCCAGCTGCACCCTGCACGTCCGAAAGATTTGCTTGGACAAGGACCTTGGCATTGGCCGGCCAGTAGTTGCGAGGCCTGAAACCAATTGTGGAGTCGTTTATCCAACCCCAGGACGACGGCCCGATTGGCTTTGCCGAAGTTACAGATAGACCCGATTCGACAGCGGCCTTGTATTTGTCCGTGATGGGCCGAGAGAATTCGATCCTAATCGGAATACCTACGCCGTACTTGCACACCAATCGTGGGCACTTGGCGGCGTCAGGCAGTGGGCGAATTGTTCCCCCGAAGGTGCTCTCGGCTGCCTCTGTAGAAAAACGGATGAGGGCTTTCGACCCATCGGCGGCAATCACACGAACCCAGTAGCGGTGGGATGGCGCCAAGTCGTTGTAGACCCAAGTCCGACGTAATTTGCTGGAGAGCGCAATCGGGAACTGAACCACGGGCTCATCAATTGTCTGCAGAAACACTTGTGCCCCAGTGGGGACGTTACGGATCTTGAGATCAGAACCAGCGGGTACCTTGGCATCTTTTACTAGAGGCTCGTTATTGATCGTGAACTGCACGTCATGGACCTGATTGGTCGTCGGCGCATTAAGTCTCTGACCCGCAGAGGCAGTGGCAGGCACGGCCACTAGCCCCGACGCGACGGCGAAGGCGACGGCAACAAGTGTCAGCTTCTTCATGATCCTTCTTTAAGCCCACAAAACACGGTGATCGTTCGTTAACGGTACCCCGAGGGCCCGTACCAAGTCATTTCCGAGCCTGACGGCTCTGGGTCTCACCACCCATCTCGAGGATTTTCCTCGGGGTGGGCTGTCTTTAGAACACCGACTCCGGTAGTTCCATGATGTCTAGGGATGTGGCCTCGGCCACACTCCGCTCCGCAGCGAGAAGGGGCAAACGGTTCGCAGCAAACCAGCGAGCGATGGCCACCTTGCCGTTGTAAAAGTCGACATCACTGGGTGCTGCGCCCGCATCGAGTGCTAGGAGAGCTACCTCGGCTTGCTTGATGAGCTGCCAGCCAATCATCAAATCTCCGGCACTCATGAGCAGACGGGTGGTGTTGAGACCGACGCGATAGATCTCCTGTGGATCCGTCTGCGAGGCCATCGCCCACTGACCGAGGGAACCGATTATGCCTTGGACATCCTCGAGAGCCTTGCCAAGGAGGACGCGTTCGGTCGCTAGTCGCCCGTCGCCATCGTCACCCTTTACGGTCTCGGTGATCTGCGCAGCGATGTAGAAGATCGCCTTGAATTGGTCGCGCACCATCTTGCGGAAGAAGAAGTCCAGCCCCTGAATCGCAGTTGTACCTTCATACAAGGTATCGATCTTCGCATCGCGGATGTACTGCTCGATCGGGTAATCCTGTAGATAGCCGGAACCACCGTAGATCTGGAGTGATTGCGAGAGAAGTTCATACGAACGCTCGGACCCGACCCCCTTGATGATGGGAAGCATCAGGTCATTGATTCGCTCCGCAAGATCGATATCGATTCCGTCAACACCAGCCTGGCCCAGGAAGACAGTGTCCTGCCACATCGCGGTGTAGTGCACGAGCGCCCGCAGACCTTCGGCATAGGCCTTTTGCATGAGCAGGCTACGGCGTACGTCTGGGTGATGAATGATGGTGACGCGAGGTGCAGTCTTGTCGGTCATCTGAGTCAAATCCGCACTCTGGACTCGAGTTTTCGCGTATTCGAGCGCGTTGAGATAGCCGGTGGACAACGTGCCGATTGCCTTGGTACCAACCATCATGCGTGCGTATTCGATCACGAGGAACATCTGGGCGATGCCGTCGTGTACGTCTCCGACCAGCCAACCGACTGCAGGCTCTTTCTCGCCGAACGTGAGCTCACACGTTGTTGATGCTTTGAGGCCCATTTTCTTTTCGACGTTGGTGGCGTAAACACCATTGCGCTCGCCGATTACGCCGCTGGGAAGGTCAACATGAAACTTTGGCACGAGGAACAAGGAGAGCCCCTTCGTGCCCGCACCACCCGCACCTTCGACACCAACCGGACGGGCAAGGACAAGGTGAATGATGTTGTCAGACATGTCGTGCTCGGCGGAGGTGATGAATCGCTTCACTCCCTCGATGTGCCAACTTCCATCCGCTTGCGGCAAGGCCCTGGCGCGACCTGCGCCAACGTCAGAGCCAGCATCGGGTTCGGTGAGCACCATGGTGGCGCCCCATTGCTGGTCCACCATGAGTTGTGCCCAGCGCTTCTGATCATCATTGCCGAGGCGATCTAGGACATTGGCGAATCCAGAGCCAGACATGTACAAGAAGGCGGCCGGGTTCGCGCCAAGGAACATCTCAGCGGCAGCCCAACGCATCGACGGAGGCGTACCTGCTCCACCCATGTGTGGGGGCAGATCTAAGCGCCACCATTCGCTATCCATGAGTGCACGGAATGACTTCTTGAACGGCTCGGGCATCTTTACGCTTGAAGTAGCCGGATCGAAAACTGGCGGGTTTCGGTCGGCACTGACAAAGGAATCCGCCAACGGACCGACAGCGAGCCGCTCGATCTCCACGAGCGCATCTCGGGCCGTGTCGGTGTCCATGTCGGCCAGTGGTCCGTGTCCGAGCCTGTTCCCGAGGCCCTGCATTTCAAAGAGGTTGAACTCGATGTCGCGGAGGTTTGCCTTGTAGTGCGTCATGTCTGCTCCTGTATGCGGGTTACTCACCAGTAACTCTATAATGCTACTCATCAGTAACATTTGCAAATCTCCGGACTCAATAATTCCGTCCAATTCAGCGGCGTGGTGAATCCGATGCGGCAGCCCCTACCCTGTACGGATGCCCACTAGGCCGTGGATCGGTTCCGTCACTCCGGTGGCCCCCCCTCCCGAAGCATCGCCCAGACTCCGCAATCTTGTGTACGCCGGATTCGTCACCGGGATTTGGGCTGGAGTCATCTGCCTTATCGGCTATGGCATTGGCCGGCTAGCTGGAGTCCCCTTCGAAGTGAAGTCGCCGATGTCGAGCGACCTGACTGTGGTGCCGTGGTTCTTGGTGCTCTTTGAGCCCATCGTTGTGGGCTTGTTGGCCGGACTGTTGGCGTCTCTTCTGCTTGGTCGACGATTTGCGCGGCGACTGGTTTTTTGGACTGGCACTCTGCTCGCTCTCGCCTCGCTCCTTAGCCCCCTCTTGCAACCTGATGAAGTGTTGTGGTCGACTCGCGTGTGGCTTTGTGTGCTCCATGCCATCACGTGGTTCTTCATCGTTCCGCAAGTGGCACGCATCGTGGGTGACAGTGAACCTGGTGCGAGCGTTCCGCGCACCTAGACTCAAGCAATGAGTCGAACCTTCGCATCCTTGAAGGTCCCCGACTATCGCCGCTACATCGGTGCGCAGCTCGGCGCCAACACGGGCCTGTGGATGCAGCGTGTGGCGCAGGACTGGCTCGTTCTCCAAATCACGGACTCTTCCGGTGTCGCTATTGGCTTTGTCACCGCCCTTCAATTTCTGCCATTTCTCTTTGTCGCTCCATGGGCTGGTGTGCTCGCCGATCGCATCTCACGTCAGGTTGTGCTGGTCTTCACCCAAAGTCTGCTCATTGCACTATCTATCGCTATGGCCCTATTGGTCGTGACAGACAGCATCACGACGACGTGGATCTACGTCTTTGCCCTGCTTTCAGGCGTCGCAGCCGCAATCGACAGCCCAGCACGACAGGCGATACTTGGAGATGTTGTTGGGCAAGAAAATCTAGTCAACGGTGTTGCACTCAACTCCGTGGCATTCAATATCTCGCGAATTCTTGGACCAGCCATCGCAGGAGTCCTCATCGCTTTGTGGGGCACCAGCGAGGTATTTGTGATTACCGCAATCTTGTTTGGACTGTCACTTGTGCTCCTTGCCAAGATGAAGTCCATTACTCATCCACGTGACCATGCCATCGTACGAGGAAATACAAAACCGACCTTGGGGCAGGGGCTTCGTTTCGTGGGGAGCGATAGCACGATGTTGTTTTGCATGCTTGCTGTTTTCATCGTGGCGACTTTCAATCTGAACTTCCAACTCACCACCGCGCTCATGAGCACCGTCGAGTTTGGCGGGGATGCAGCGGCATTCGGTATTCTCACAACGATCCTGTCGGTGGGATCCCTACTGGGGTCGCTGCTTGCGGCACGACGTAAGAATGTCCGGATCCGTCTCGTGGTGGCTGCCGCCGTAATACTGGGTCTGGCATCAGCTTTAACCGGAATCATGCCCACTCGACTCACCTATGCGCTCGCGCTTCCCCTGTGTGGACTTTTCGCGATGACGTTTACCACGGCTGTTCAGTCCTATGTCCAGGTGCGAACTCCAGCCCATATGCGTGGCCGGGTCATGGGGATATACACGGTCGTGTTCTTCGCGGGAACACCTGTGGGCGCTCCCCTCATTGGCTGGGCCTCAGATCACCTCGGCCCAAGAATTGGTCTGATCGGCGGTGGCGCGCTGAGTGTGGTGGGAATTCTCATTTTGGTGATGTGGCTTATGCGGAGGATGCGACGGCCGGTGAGTTCGATATGAGTGAATTGCGAGCATCTTCGCTTAATTGATTCAAGAGGTGCAACCAGTCAATCGCCCAAACCGATACGCATAGCGCCGTTGCGTGCGCCCGAATTGTCAGGTCCAGATCATCAGCGGCGGTCAAAACCTGCGACAGATCGACGGGGAGTGGCTCAGACGCATCTGCTGCGTCCAGTGGGAGGGAGGTTGGTTGGGCTGTGGAGCACTCCTCGGCGAGTTGATTCCACACTAACTCTGATGCTTGCTGTGATGTGAGTACCGCAGCCTTGAGTGATGCGGGCAACGTCACGGTTTCTCGTTGCACGATGTGAGTTAAGAGCTTTCCGTAGGACATCAATGCCCGGGTGGAATCACCCACACGCATCCATGGGCCGAGACGACTTCCATTCCCACGCTGAACCAGTGCAAGATCGATAGCCTCAGTGCTGTTGGACAGATCGAGCCGAGCTTTGGACTCGAGGGCATCAATTTTCTCGATCGAAACATCACCTGCGAGCACGCTCACGGCCGTTAATGCCATGCGGGCACACGAACGAACCGCGGTGGCTGTTGTGCGACCAAGAAATCCCATCACACCTCGGGGCCACATCAGGACGGCACAAAGGATCGCGACGAGCGCACCGAGTCCCATGTTCTCTAGGCGCGTCAGACCTAGGATCAGGTCTGTTGGCCACTCGATGATTGCAAAAGCGATCAACACCATGGCTGAGAAAGCTGTCTGGGACACGGCGACGCTCCCTAGGGAGCCCGGTGCCCAGCCGACGATCAAGGCCGTGGCAGGAAGTAGAACCCACAACAGCCACTGCCAATTGGTGACATCGGCGAAAAGAATGATGCCCGTGCCAACAGCGGCACCCACGGCTGTACCCCAGACGACCTGCCATGCAGCGCGACGTGTCGACAGCACATCTACCCGTAGAACTGCGATTACTCCCAAGAGGACCCACAATCCAAATGAGATGCCGGCGAAATGCACTACACCGGCACCGATAGCGATAGCCACGCTCCCGCGCACTGCGCTGAAAAGCCATGGTGAATGTGTGTTCGCATTGAGGATCAAGTCCCGCCACCATGGGCGTACCTGCTCCGTACGGTCATTCATCGGATCAATTGCTGCCCCTCGTACGTCATAGACAAGACCTGCTACTTGGGCGGTGAGCATGGATACCACTCGAGTCGCGTGCGCTCGTTGAAGCTCGGCCACAATCGTGTCAGCAGAGGTGTGCGCTGCGGCCTGTGCCATCACCCATTCAGTGCAACTGTCGTAATGCGCATCAATGAGCTGCGGGAATACAGCGATATCGGGCAACGGTGCTGAAGGGTCGTGTAACGCGCGGGCAGAAGTCTCCATGGCATCACCAGAATTTATCCCCAGGGCGCGTGTCCCAGGAATGATCGACCGCGCTTGCCGTACCAAAACTAATTGCATCTGCCGTAGAACGCGTACACGAGCGACGAGCTGCATTAGTGCTCTATCCCGCCGCGAGACTCCCGCTGGACGGAATGGCTGTCCGCCGAACTCGCGGTGTACGGCAGTAACTGCGTCTTGAACATCCTGTTCGGCTGCCATAATCGCCGCGTGGTCAGAGAGATCTCCCCATGCGAGTCTTGCGAGGCGCGACATCGCATCTAGTGCACCAGCGATGCCGTCGCGTACGTGGCGACGCCGGTCAGTGGGGAGAACAAAAAGCAGGCAGAGTGCTGAAACGAGCGCGCCCGTCGTCAGGCCGGTGAGAATCGATGGCCACTGTTCAAGGGTGGCCGACGAAGTAACGGCCACGGCGAGTTGAGAGATGACAATGGGGGCTCCCGCGGCCACGAGTCCACGCAGCACCCCGACGAAGAACAGGAAAAATCCGAGGATGAGGGTCACAAGTACGAGCAGGAATAGATTAAATGTGGAGGCCATGCCGATCACGATCACCGGAACGCATATGGCTCCTGCGACCAAGCAAGCTAGGAGGCGGACCTTTGCGGTGCCTGCAAAATCGGCGGTGCCCACGGCACTGGTGAGAAAGAACAGTCCGAAGGGAATGCCGATGGGGTCTGAAAGAACGTGAAGGAGGACGACCAGAATTATCGGCGTGCCGATGGCCAGCCGAATGCCACGCCGGAGAGCGAGTCGCCCCGGATCGTGGATCGTGAGCCCCGCCTCCTTCACAAGTGGCAAACCTACGCGATTTGTACGAGGGGGTCGCACGCTTTGTGCTCCCATTCCCGGTAGCCTCACCCTGTGCTGCTATCAGACCGCGATCTACGTGCCGAACTCCAGGCTGGCCGAGTTGGCCTCGACCCCTACGACGAGGGGATGATTCAGCCTTCGAGCGTCGACGTGCGACTCGATCGCTACTTCCGGGTCTTTGAGAATCATCTTTATCCACACATCGATCCGGCTGAAGAACAAGCTGATCTGACCCGGTTGGTGGAGACCGGACCAGATGAGGCGTTCATCCTGCATCCGGGTGAGTTCGCGCTGGCGTCGACGTACGAGGTCATCACGCTCCCCGACGACATCGCCGGCCGACTTGAGGGCAAGTCGTCGCTGGGTCGACTCGGGCTCTTAACGCACTCCACTGCCGGTTTCATCGACCCAGGTTTCTCTGGGCACGTCACTTTGGAGCTGTCTAATGTTGCGACGCTCCCGATCAAGTTGTGGCCAGGCATGAAAATTGGGCAGTTGTGTCTGTTCCGCCTTTCTTCACCAGCAGAGCATCCGTACGGCTCGGCGGTCTATGGCTCGCGCTATCAGGGCCAGCGTGGCCCGACACCGAGTCGTTCATTCGCGAACTTCCATCGCACTCAGATATAGGTGAGCGAAGCCACGGGTGAGGTTAAGCCCCGCTCGAAGTTGCGAAAGTGGCTCCCCAAGACCATCTTAATGATCGGCGGCCTTGTCGTCGTGTACCTGCTCTTCACGCAGGTGTTCTCGAAGATTGGCGACTTCGAAGCCGGCTTCGAGGCTGCGATGTCGATTCCAGTGGGATGGTTTATTGCCATCATCGTTACTTCGCTGTTCAGCATCGCTGTGTATCCACTCACTGCGAATGCAGCAGTACCAGGCCTTAAGTACAAGCCCGCGTTCATTGATCGTCAGGCTGGGCTGCTTATCTCCAGCGGAGTCCCGTGGGCAGGAGGGCCACTCGCAGTCGGAATGCAGTACAAGATTCTCGACACGTACGGCGTTGAGCGTAAGCGGGCCGCCGCCGCAGTCGCGGCTGATGCTGTATGGACATACATGATGACGTTCGGTTTGCCGGCGTTGAGTTTGCTTCTGCTCTTTGTGATCGAGAAGAAAAGCATCGGCACCACCTATGAGATTATTGCGATAGTCGCTGCAGGGATATTCCTCGTGACAGTGGTTGTGATTGCAATCGCGTTACGCAGCGCCAAGGGCGCTGCCAAAATAGGTGCGCTTGCGGAAATACCAGTACGTTGGGCATTCGGCATTGTCAAGAAAACGCCACCCGATATTCAGACCACAGTCATTGGATTTCATGCGACTGCCGCAGACATGATTTCCAAGCGTTGGTGGCCGATTACTTGGACAAATGTTCTTGCCCAGTTGTCACCGATGTTGGTGATTTTTGCGGCGTTGTTTGGGATGGGTGGATTTCCCGGCGAACTATCGGTGCTCGAAGTTTTCGTCGCCTACTCAGTCGCGCTATTGCTGGCATCCGTGCCACTGGCACCCGGTGGTCTCGGCACAGTTGATCTTGCCTTGATTGGCCTACTCGTACTATTTGGCGCCTCATCTGGTCATGCGACGGCGGTCGACATCATCTGGCGGGCATTCCTGTACTTCCCGCAAATGATTGTTGGCATCATGGCACTTCTGTGGTTCTTCTGGGACCGACGCAAGGGCCGACCCAAGGTAGCTCCGGTCGGTGCTTAGCGCTTGACGGAGTTCAGCAGGAGCGTGGCCACGTCGATTACCTCGAAGCCTTCTGCTTCGCCACCCTGCTGACGAGCAGTGACGGCGTCATTGAGCATGACGTTGCAGAACGGACACGCGACTGCGACCTTGGCAGCACCAGTGTCGATTGCCTCGTTGCCGCGGTTGACGTTGACGCGGGTCCCGAGCTTCTCCTCCATCCACATGCGAGCCCCACCGGCTCCGCAGCAGAAGGACTTCTCACCACTGCGCTCCATCTCGACAATGTGCACGCCGGGAACAGATGCGATGAGCTCGCGTGGAGGGACGTAAATGTTGTTGTGTCGCCCGAGATAGCACGGGTCGTGGTACGTGATTCGCTCACCAAGGCCACCGTTGGGAGCAACAACTGCCTTGAGACGACCCTCGCGTACGAGAGTCGACAGAAGCTGCGAGTGGTGAACGACCTCGTAGTTGCCGCCGTTCTGTGGGTATTCGCGACCAAGGGTGTTGAGGCAGTGCGGGCACGTCACGACAATTTTGCGCGCCTTAATCGTGTTGAGGACTTCGACGTTTTGCATCGCCTGCATCTGGAACAAGAACTCGTTACCTGCGCGACGTGCGGGATCACCCGAGCAGGTCTCTCCCTCACCGAGAACCATGAAGTTGACCCCCGCGATGTTCAACAGTTCAGCGACCGCCTTCGTGGTGCGCTTTGCTCGATCCTCGTATGCACCTGCACAACCGACCCAAAACAGGTATTCCACGTCGGCGGGCAACTCATCTTCGCCGTCAGCGCCGAAGACGCGGATATCGAAGTCGACCTCTTCGATCCAAGCATTGCGCGATGAAGCATTCATGCCCCATGGGTTGCCCTTGTTCTCGATATTCTTGAAAAGACCATTAAGTTCGGAGGGGAACGAAGATTCGATCATGACCTGATTACGGCGCATGTCCATAATGTGATCAACGTGCTCAATATCAACGGGGCATTGATTCACGCAAGCGCCACACGAAGTGCACGACCACAGGAGTTCTTCTGAGATAACCGGCAGAAGTTCGCCGGCAATTGATTGGGTGCGATGCCCGTCGAAGGTATAGCCGTCGTCTTCCCAATGCTCTGAGCCCTCACGAGGACCGATGAAAGGCCGCTGGGCTTCTGCCTGCTGAGCTTCGGTCAGACCCTCAAGTGCTTTTTCATCGAATTCGCCGGGGCCGGTGTGCTGGGCCACTCGCAAGTAGGGGGCGTTGGCAAACATGTGATCGCGAAGATCCATGATCATGAGCTTCGGCGATAGCGGTTTGCCGGTGTTCCATGCTGGGCACTGCGACTGACAGCGTCCACATTCCGTGCAGGACATGAAGTCGACATAGTTTTTCCACGTGAAGTCGCCGATCTTGCCTTTGCCGAAGACCGCGTCATCCGGGGGATCTTCGAAGTTAACTGGCTTGCCGTCGTGGTAGATCGGCTCTAGTGGCCCGAGTGCGTCGGGAATCCGGGAGGCGAAGACGTTGATCGGCGCTGCACCGATGTGAAGGTGCTTGGAGTTCAACACGACCAACAAGAACACCAACACGACGCCGATCTGCAGCCAGATGCCGATCGTTTCAATCCACTCGTTGGCCGTCTCACCCAGTGGCGCAAACCAGGTCGCGACCCACTCGGACATGAATGCACCAGATGCGAAGGGGAACACTCCGGTATTGACCTGCGCAGCGCGATAGAGGAAGAGCGTCCATACAACGTTGAAGATCATGAACAAAATGAGCCAAGCGCCTTTGGTATGTGACCCAAAGAAACGCGAAGTGCGACCGTCCTTGCTCGGGTTGTTTTTGATGCGTAGCACCGCGAACATTGCGACACCGACGAGTACCAAAACACCGAAGAGATCTTCGGCGAACCCAACGACGGGCCAGTGGCCGATGATCGGCACTGCGAAGTCTGCAACAAATAGCGCGCCGTACACCTCAAGAATGGTGAGACCTAGAACGAGAAAGCCCCAGAAGGAAAACACGTGCGCGATTCCCGGAATGGTCCACTTCAGTAGCTTGCGCTGACCGAGTACCTGCGTGATCTCGGCCTCGACTCGACGTGGCCAGTGGAAGGTTCGTCCTACGGCGGAGCGACCTGATCGCGCCAAAAGGAATAGGAACAGGCCGCGCTTAGCGGCGAAGGCCAGGGCGACCGCCGTAATGAGAAGGCCGACTATTAGGCGCAGCAGCATCATCGATTCCACACGCGAAGGCTAGTCGCCTTCTCGGCCTTAGGGGAGACCTAGGAGCCGTGTCTCTCCCCACACCATTTGAGGAATTGAGTCGACATGGCTCAAGGTATCTGATATTCGATTTGCATAACTCCGGAGTCTCCTCTACTCTAGAAGCATCGGGTCGCCGGACCCGACGTATCCCAGACATAAGGAGCACTACCCATGGCCCGCGCAGTCGGCATCGACCTCGGCACCACCAATTCTGTGGTCTCTGTACTCGAAGGCGGAGACCCCGTCGTCATCACTAACGCCGAAGGCGCACGTACGACCCCGTCCGTGGTCGCCTTCGCCAAGAACGGTGAGGTTCTCGTAGGTGAGGTCGCCAAGCGGCAGGCAGTCACCAACGTTGATCGCACCATCCGCTCCGTGAAGCGCCACGTTGGCACTAATTGGACCGTCGATATCGACGGCAAGGCGTACACGCCCCAAGAGATCAGTGCCCGCGTCCTGGCCAAGCTCAAGCGTGACGCAGAGGCCTACCTTGGCGACACCGTGAGTGACGCTGTCATCACTGTCCCCGCGTACTTCAATGACTCTCAGCGTCAGGCAACGAAGGAAGCAGGCGAGATCGCTGGCCTCAACGTCCTGCGCATCATCAACGAGCCGACGTCGGCAGCACTCGCCTACGGCCTCGACAAAGGCGATGTCGAGCAGACGATTCTGGTCTTCGACCTTGGCGGTGGCACCTTCGATGTGTCCTTGCTCGAGATCGGTGATGGCGTTGTCGAAGTGAAGGCCACCAGTGGTGACAACAACCTCGGTGGCGACGACTGGGACAACAAGGTCGTCGACTGGCTCGTGGGTGAGTTCAAAAACAAGCAGGGCGTTGATTTGTCCAAGGACAAGATGGCCATGCAGCGCCTGCGTGAAGCGGCAGAGAAGGCCAAAATTGAGCTTTCTAGCTCGATGCAAACGTCGATCAATCTCCCGTACATCACTGCGAGCGCAGAAGGTCCTCTGCACCTCGATGAGTCGCTGTCACGGGCCCAGTTCGAACAGATGACTCGTGACCTTCTTGACCGCGCCAAGGCCCCCTTCGCTGCAGTCATCAAAGACGCCGGCATCAACGTCTCAGCAATTGATCAGGTTGTGCTCGTCGGTGGTTCTACCCGCATGCCCGCAGTCACCGAACTTGTGAAAGAGCTCAGTGGCAAGGAGCCCAATAAGGGTGTTAACCCGGATGAGGTTGTTGCAGTCGGTGCTGCACTCCAGGCTGGCGTCCTTAAGGGTGAAGTCAAAGATGTTCTGCTTCTTGATGTGACCCCGCTGTCACTTGGTATTGAGACCAAGGGCGGCGTGATGACACGTCTTATTGAGCGCAACACGACTATTCCGACCAAGCGCAGTGAGATCTTCACAACGGCTGACGACAACCAACCCAGCGTTCTCATCCAGGTCTATCAGGGTGAGCGCGAAATGGCGGCCTACAACAAGCGCCTCGGCACCTTCGAGCTCATGGGCCTTCCGCCCGCGCCTCGTGGAGTCCCGCAGGTCGAGGTCACTTTTGACATCGATGCCAACGGCATCGTGCACGTGAGTGCGAAGGACCTTGCTACCAGCAAGGAGCAGTCGATGACTATCTCCGGCGGCTCGGCCTTGTCCAAGGATGAGATCGATCGGATGATGCGCGAAGCCGAGACACACGCCGAAGAGGATAAGCAGCGTCGCGAAGAGGTCGAGGTCAAGAACACCGCTGAATCCCTGGTGTTCCAGACGGAGAAGTTCCTCAGCGACAACGCTGACAAGATCCCGGCGGATGCAAAAGCAAATGTCGACGGTCCACTCGAGGAGTTGAAGAAGGCGATCGAGGCGAACGACATCGCGGGAATGAAGGCCGCAACCGACAAGGTTGCACAGGCAAGCCAGACGTTGGGCGCGGCTATGTATGCCACGCAGCAGCAGGCAGGCGGCGCAGCCGATGGTGATTCCAGTGCGGCTGACGACGATGTCGTGGATGCCGAGATCGTGGACGAGGAAACGCAGAAGTGACTGAGCAAGAGCATGAGCATGAGGGGATCCGGGTCACCGACAAACGTCGGATCGACCCGGATACCTTCGAGATGCGTACACCTCCAGAGAC
>CAINMH010000122.1 GCA_903850745.1 uncultured bacterium | reverse complement strand
GTGGGCCCATCAAGGCCCCAGCGGTCATCGATGATCCCGAGTGCAACGATGATCGCTGCTGCAGAGATCAATGCGATCGGAATGTTTGCCCCATCGACAAACACCGCGCTCATCATCTTCAACTTGCTTGCGAGCAGTAGCCCAGCGAGCAGCCCAGCGAACATAGCTAGTCCACCCAGGCGAGGCGTGGGCTCGGCATGCACGTCGCGATCACGAACCTCGGCAACTGCCTTGATCTTCAGGGCAGTTGCACGTGCAAGCGGAGTAAAGAGGTAGGTGACGGCCGCAGCTGCTAACAGGCATAGGAGGTACTCGCGCACCTGCTCCTCCTACCGGTCAGCCAATCACGATTCCACTAGGGACGAGGGTACGCCGGATGGGTGGCGCACAATGCCGACACGGCCTCAGCGACGTCACCCGCCGACTCGGGCTTGGTGACTGCACGAGCAATAAACCCGGCAATCTGAGCCATATCGGACTCGGTCATGCCCTGCGTCGTGACCGCGGGGGTACCTACCCGAATACCGGAAGCCACCGCCGGAGGAGCCGGATCGTAGGGAATTGCGTTCTTATTCAGCGTGATGCGCGCCGCGTCACAACGCGCCTCGGCATCGGCCCCAGAAACACCCACACCCTGCAGGTCAATGAGCGCCAAGTGAGTGTCGGTGCCCCCACTGGTCGGACGCATACCTTCAGCCGCGAGGCCAGCAGACAGCGCCTGAGCGTTGACGATGACCTGCTTGGCATACGCCTGGTAATCAGCGGTCGCTGCTTCTTTCAGCGCCACTGCCTTCGCCGCGACCGCGTGCATCAACGGGCCACCTTGCATCATCGGGAATACAGCCTTATCGATTGCAGCAGCATGCTCTGCCTTGCACAGAATCATGCCGCCGCGGGGTCCGCGCAACACCTTGTGCGTTGTGAAAGAGACGACATCGGCGTAAGGCACCGGACTAGGGATCGCTTTGCCGGCCACGAGACCGATGAAGTGCGCCGCATCCACCATCATGATCGCGCCCACCTCATCACAAATGGACCGGAACGCAGCGAAATCAATCAACCGCGGATAGGCAGTTGCGCCACAGATAATCATGCGTGGCTTGTGTTCGAGAGCGAGACTGCGCACTTGGTCATAGTCAATGAGTTCGGTGTCCTGCCGTACGCCATAAGACACGATGTTGAACCACTTGCCGGAGAAGTTGACCTTAGATCCGTGGGTGAGGTGGCCGCCATGCGGAAGGCTCATCGCAAGCACTGTGTCGCCAGGTTTTGTGAAAGCGCCGTAGACCGCGATGTTTGCGCTGGCGCCGCTATGCGGTTGCAAATTGGCATGTTCGGCGCCAAAGAGAGCCTTTGCGCGCTCAATTCCGACGACCTCGGCCTTGTCGACCTCGATGCAACCGCCGTAGTAGCGCTTGCCCGGGTAACCCTCAGCGTACTTATTGCTCAAGATCGACCCGAGAGTTGCGAGCACTGCCGGGGAAGTGAAATTTTCGCTGGCGATGAGCTGTAAACCACCACGGAGCCGATCGAGTTCGTTCAGGATAATTCCCGCGATTTCGGGATCCTCGTCATTGAGCGCAGCAAAATCGGGGCCCCAGAACGGCACGCTAGACATGTACATCCTCGTCTCGAAGGTCGGTGCCAGCAGTCTACGCGGGGTTTGTCAGACCGCAGCGTCGGTCAGGCCGGGGCACACCTCGCGAAGAACTTCCAGACTGAAGGCTCCTACCCGTAGAAGCGCAGGGACATCACCTGTCACATCCACCACAGAGCTCGGTTCGGTTTCGAGCAATGGTCCGGCATCGAGATAGACCGCGATGTCATCACCGAACTGCTCCTGCGCCTCTTGACACGTGCGCGGCTGAGCGGCCCCCGCACGATTAGCTGACGTGACGATAACTGGTCCCGATTGCGTGATCACATCGAGTGCGACCGGATGTAGGGGCATGCGCACGGCGACGGTGCCCTGAGTGTCGCCGATGTCCCACGCAAGTGTCGCCTGCTCCCGGGCCACGAGTGTCAAGGGGCCCGGCCAGAAACTCTCGATGAGTGCCCGGGCATCTGGGGTGAGACCCGTCGCAATTCCTTCGACCATCCGTGGGCGGCCGACACAGATGGGTAGGGGCAAGTCACGCCCCCGTCCCTTGGCGGTGCGAATGCGCCCTACTCCGAGTGCACTGAATGGATCTGCCACTAGTCCGTACACAGACTCCGTCGGAATCACCACTAAGTCGCCTCGACGAATCGCACTCACCGCAGCCTTGACACCGCGTTCGCGTTCGGCCCACGTGGAGCAGTCGATGACAAGCGACATTTCAGGTCCGCACCGCGATTGTGTAGCGGGGACGGCGAGTCAAGTCTCGATGATCGCTGACGTCACGCCAGAGCGGCTGGCCCTCAGGGGTCGGCGTCAACAACGACATCTCATGATCGGCCATGTGCCCCATGATGACAGCGGGTACGCCTTTCTCGAGATCACCTTGCTCATCACCGTGCTCAATGACCAACCGACCACCGGGTCGCAGCAGGATGGCAGCGGTCACCATGATTCGGCGAACTTCGCGAAGCCCGTCTGGACCTCCGAAGAGCGCCAGACTCGGGTCGTGCTCACGCACCTCGGGGTCACGCGGAACGGCACCCTCGGGAATGTAGGGCGGATTACAAACAACGACCGCCACGCGACCGGCCAGGTTGGCCAGAGCACCGCCTGGATCAGCACATGTGCCCGCGTCTGCAACATGGAGTTCGACCGTCGATGATTTGCCTAGCCACACATCACGGTGATCGTCGATATTGAGGCGCGTCCACGACGCGGCAATGGGATCAACCTCAACCGCATGCGCAACCACGCCACGAATCTC
>CAINMH010000121.1 GCA_903850745.1 uncultured bacterium | reverse complement strand
TGCCGCTCAGCACCGTGCGCGACTACATCTACGTCGACGATGCGGCTGCCATCACCCACGCCTGGATCAGCTCTGCCCATCACGCTCCCCGGGCGAAATTCCCTGCAGCCATTCGACTGATCGCCTCGGGCGAGGGCACGTCGGTCGGCCAGCTGGTGCGCACCACTCAGGACGTCACGAGGCGCAAGGTGCCGATCGCGATGGGCAGCCACCCGAGTTCGAGCCTGCAGGCCCCCGACCTGCGATTCGTTCCGTCACCGCTCGACAACGGGATGCGCGTGCCGAGCACCTCGCTGCCGATCGGGATGAAGCGGGTGTTCGACGGCATCCTGCGGCAGTTGCAGGATGCCGACCCTGCCAAGTAGCAAATTCTAGAAACCCTTGCGGATGCAGAGCTCCCGGCCCTTCAGGTCTAGGCAGTCAAAATCCGATCGCACTCGGTCGAGGATCGGCTGCACCAGTGGGGCTACGGCTCCGTTGTTCAGCACATCGAATGACTTCGTCTTCACGACGACATCAACAGTGTCGATGCACTCGTACAGCCCGGTGAAGGTTTCGATAGGCGAGAAGCCGTACGCATGGAACTCAGGGCAAGCCAAGACAGCGCCCTCCCTGACCTGGCCGAGGAATCCGGGGTCGTCATTCGAGCCCAATCGTGCGAACGTGAACGTCTTGGCGGGGACTGTGTTGAGGAGGGTCGCCTCAGGAAGAGCCTCGTCGACAGCGTCCATCTCCGCCGGAAAGGCTTGCCACCTCGCCTTGTAGGAGTCGATGAGTGAGGTTGGAGATGGCCATCCGGAGATCGCGAGGGCCGCGGCGAGGATCAGCAGCCATCCGAGGAGTCGGCTTCTGAGCGGCTCAACGACTTGTGCGAGGGCAACAATTGCCACAATGCCCACGAGTGAAAGGGCCTGTGCGTGATGGCCCCAGGCGTACGAGACGGCGAGCATGCCGACCACGCCAATGGTTGTCGCGGCTAGCCAGGCGACGATGAGCCTGCTCTCATCCGACGTGCGGCCCCGGCGGGCGACGAGCCAAACGACGCAGACGAGAAGGATGACCATGAGTGCAAGGCCAGCGAGTCGCTCGGGCAACGCCCAGTCCTCAACGAACTTCGCAAGATGACCTCGGGGTGAATCTTCGAAGCCGAGGAAGACCATCACTTCACCTGAATAGCTGCGGTTGCGCTGCAGCATCGTCAAGTACCCCGGCAGCCAGCCGAGGGCTGCCATGACGACCAGCACGGCAACAACAGCGACAAGGAGTCCCAAGGCAACTCGAACCAGTCCGCGGCGGAGCGACGGGAAGGCGAGCAGGACGAGAGCGCAGAGCACCACAACCGGGAACGCGAGCACCTTCACGAAGAGCAGCAGGCCCATCGCGACGCCAGCCCACAGCCACCACCGGTTGATGAGCAGGCCCAGGCACAGCAGGGCCACTGCCGTGCCTGGCGTGTTCGTGAGGCCGGGCTCGTAGGCGGGGCCAAGGAGAAGGAACGGGGCAACAACCACGCCAAGGAGCAC
>CAINMH010000120.1 GCA_903850745.1 uncultured bacterium | reverse complement strand
CCCGATCGGATTCATTAGTGATCATGTAGAAGTCATCTGGGACCTTGATCACGAGGCTGCCGACACCGCAGCAGCCTTGGGTCTTGGCTTCAGGCGTGTGCCGACCGTTGGTATTGACCCAAGATTCGTCGGAGATCTCGCCGCGAAGATTTCTGCTTCTCTTAAGTTGGGGTTGGGCAAAGTTTGCCCGGGGGACTGCTGCCCAAATCCTCGCCCGCAGCCCTGACTTCTGACACTCTGTGCCAATGAGCATCGAGACCAAAACGCCCGCTTCCGCCAAGACCCCTCGCGCCCGCGGTGCGATCTGGCTCGCCGTCTTTGTGGCGATCGGTTGGCTCATCATCGGTTCCGCGGTTGGACCTCTCGCGGGCAAACTGAGTGAAGTGCAGAAGAACGACAATGCCTCGTTCTTGCCGGCTTCTGCAGAGTCGACGGTCGTCTCTGATGAGCAGCAGAAGTTCATCGAGAATGCGGCGTTCCCGTTGCTCGTTGTCCTCAGCAGCCCGGATGGTCAGGTGCTTACGCCTGCTCAGATCTCCCAGGCCAACGCACTTGCCCAGGCGATCCCGTCTCTTCCCGTAGAGAGTGGAGGCCCGGTCAGTGACTACCTTGATCCGGCTCCGATTGTTCCCATCCCGTCCGAGGATGGCAAAGCAATACTCATCAATGTCTCCATCAATGCAGACAAGGGTGGCGAGCGCCTCAGCAATGGCGAATTTGTCTTTGCTGGGGTCACCTACGCAGTGCGTGACTCTGTTAGTGAATATCCGGATCTCGTCATTAATGCCACGGGGCCTGCGGGCATTTTTGCTGACTTGGTGAAGGTATTCGGTGCTATTGATACAACTCTGCTGCTTGCAACTGCAATTGTCGTTGCCATCATCCTGATCTTCGTCTATCGCAGCCCATTTCTGTGGCTTATTCCACTCGTCTCCGCTGGGTGGGCGCTTGCTGTTGCGAGTGCAGTTGTGTACTTCCTCGCCAAGAACGACATTCTTGTGCTCAATGGCCAGAGCCAAGGCATTCTCACGGTCTTAGTGTTTGGCGCGGGCACCGACTATGCGCTGCTATTCGTGGCGCGATACCGCGAGGAACTGCATCTTCATGATGTGCACACTCAGGCGATCAAGGCGGCTTGGCGTGGGGTCGTAGAGCCAATTGTGGCGAGCGCAGCCACAGTGTGTCTGGGCCTGATGTGCCTACTCATTAGCGAGTTGAACTCCAATCGTTCGTTGGGCCCGGTGGGTGCGGCGGGAATTGTCGCTGCCCTGGTGGTCATGCTGACGTTCCTCCCCGCGCTTCTGGCCATCCCAAGTGTCGTTCTGCCGATTTTGGCCCTTCTGGTTCCAGTCATCATCGGTTTTGTTGTTACGCGATTCGTAGATATGTCGTTTGGCCCATTCTTTATTACGGGCGTTCTCCTTGCGGTGATCACAATCGTGTGTTGGATCATCTTCGGCATCCTGCGCATCACGCGACCGACCTGGGGTCCTTTCTCCCGCACTCGGTTTCCCGCAGGTCGTTGGGCATTCTGGCCGAAGGTGCCACGTAGCGGCATAACTGACGAGAAACTCTCAGGCGCATGGGCAAAGCTTGCTAACGGCGTGAGCCGTCGCCCGCGCTTCGTGTGGATCGTGACCGCAATCGTCATGGTGATCTTCGCCTGCTTCACGTTTACGTTGAAGGCAAGTGGACTAACGACAACCGAATCATTCGTCAACGAAACCGACTCGGTGATTGGTCAAGAGGAGTTGACACAGCACTTCCCGGGTGGCCTTGGCACACCTGTGTACATCGTTACTAATGCCGATGAACTTGCCGAAGTTGCAACAGTAGTGAAGAGCACCCCAGGCGTGGCTGCAGTCGTGCCCTTCACGGGCACGGCGCAAAATGGTCCACCCGACCCCGATGCCCAACCCAAGATTGTTGATGGACGTGCTCTCCTGGTAGCGACATTAAGTGATGCTGCTGATGGGCCCGAAGCTGAACAGACCATCGTGACGTTGCGCGAAAATGTGCATGCCGTGCCGGGAGCTGATGCGCTGGTCGGCGGGCAGACGGCCGCACAGTTAGATGTCGATCAGGCTTCTCTTCGAGATCGCAACATCATTATTCCGCTTGTGCTGATTGTGATTTTTGTGATTCTGCTGCTGCTATTACGTTCGATTATGGCGCCAGTGCTTCTCATGATCACTGTTCTGCTGTCCTTCTTCGCCACCTTGGGCGTGTGTGCTTTGTTGTTCAATAATGTCTTTGATTACCCCGGCGCAGACACGTCATTCCCGCTATTCGCCTTTGTCTTCCTCGTGGCGCTAGGAGTGGATTACAACATCTTCCTCATGACTCGAGTCCGAGAAGAGTCCGGCAAACTAGGCACCCGACCGGGCATTCTCAAGGGCTTGACTGTCACGGGTGGTGTGATCACATCTGCGGGAATCATTCTTGCGGCGACTTTCTTGGTCTTGGGTGTGCTCCCGCTAGTCCCACTTCGCGAGGTGGGGATAGCAGTCGCGATCGGAGTCTTGCTCGATACGTTCGTCATTCGTACAACGCTTGTCCCTGCGCTGGCGTTCGACATGGGGCGCAAAATCTGGTGGCCGGGCAAACTTTCTAAGGCTCCTGAAGTGCCGATGCCTGACAAGGTGACCGTCTCGGCGCCTTAGATTCTAGGGAGGGAGACAGGACTCGCATGACAGAAGACAGGCCTGAAGGACCGACCGACACCGCGTCAGGTGTAGTCGCGCCCGCGCTTCGGGGGCTCGCGCGACGCCTTGGGTTTGAGCACACGGCGAGCCGTCGTGGCTATCGGGTTTTGCTGGGCGGATACGTGTTCGTCAACTGCGCGATATCGATGATCATTTTGACAGCGGCCGCCTTGTTGATCGATGAGCCCTTTATCTTTCCTTCTCTTGGGTCGACCGCATTCATTCTTTTCTTCGCAGCCATGAGTGTGCAAGCCGCGCCAAAAAATGTGTTCTGTGGGCAGTTGATTGGGCTGGTATCTGGTGTTGTAGGGCTGGCGGTTTTCGGTCTCGTTGGTGTTGCGTCAGGCGTCGAAGTGGCGACTTGGTCAAGGACAGGTGCCGTTGCCGTCGCACTCGGACTTTCTGCCGCGTTGATGGTGTGGCTCAACATTCCGCATGCTCCAGCCGCAGCAACAGCGATGACCGTGGCACTCGGCGTTTTACAGACGCCGATGCACCTCTTGGTATTCATGGTGGCTGTCGCGCTTCTTATCGGACAGGCCCACATTGTCAATCGTTTAGCTGGGCTGCCCTATCCATGGTGGAGTCCACGCAAGGGCGCTGTCGTGAGCGATCAGAGCTAAGAGCCGCTGGTTTAGCGGGGGACAAACGCAACGGCGTTTGGCACGGGACGTCGGTAAGAGTCTTTGGGTAGGTCAACGCGACGGAAGGTACCTTGGTTATTGGTGAGGAGAATCGTTGAGCCTCCACCATCAAGGTTGACTGCATGTGTGGCTCCCAGCGCCTTCAGCCACGTGGTCATCTCGGCAATGGTGGCCCCACCAATTCGGTAGCCACCCCAGGTGTCAGGCCGACCCGAGGTGGACACCATCATGAAAATGCGGCCGGCGTCATTCCAACCCAGCAAGTTGCGTGGTCGGTCTGTCTCTGCAGCCCAGGTGCACGAGGCATGGACGACTCCATCTCGCAGGACATAACTGCCATGGCCCAAGGCCTCAGTAAACGTTGCGCCCGACTGCGTCCTTAATGACATATCCAATGTCGCTGCGTCGCCGACATGAATCGCCCGGGCCCGTCGAGCAATATTGCTGGGAAGCTGAATTACTGTGCTGCCGGCTGGCACCGCGGCGCTTGATCCGCGTCGTGAAACCGCGGTGATCTTTCCGTTTGAATAGACAACAGTTGCACTACCGCTTGGAACGTCGCCGCGTGACCAATTGGCGTCGAATGCGGCAGCTTCTGCGCCGGTGATCTGGTGGAAGTTAAGTGCGCCAATCGGAATGGTGACGGCGCCAACTACTAGGGAGCCTGCGATCTGGGCAGAGGTCGAGGCCATGCCATACACGGTGCGCGGCTTATCGCTGGTGCCGTCAGTGGGCGTGACGGAGACTGTGGCTGTCATGCCTACTTTGATACGAGACACTGTGGCCGCCTGCGACTTAGGCACGAGCAGCACTTTGGTCGTGGCTGAGCGAGGAGCACGTACTGCGGACCCCGAACCGACGCTGAAAACTACGCCTCGACGGATAGTGATTGCGGTTGTCGCCCGCGGCAATGTGGAGCCTGCGGTCCAACGCTTGTCGTAGAGCACTCCTGAGTTGGATAGCAAGGTTCGCCCATTGATGGACCGCACCGGTAATGAGTATTGACCGAATTTTACGGTCCCGATGACCTTCTGAATCTCGTCGGCTGGGAGCACGGTTTCTGTTTGCCCGACGATAAGCGACTTTGCGTAGGGGGCGTACAGCAACTTGCCGTCTTGAACAACAGGACCACGGGGTGAGTTGTCGCCAGTGCCGAACATCTCGATGAAGTCTCCGTTGACCAGAGCCGTGGGTGTAGGCGCACCCTCTTGGGTCGCGAGTTCGAGTGGGTCCGTGGCTCCAGGGAAATCATTTGAACGAACATCGAGGGCCGTAGTTGCCAGATTGGACTTGACGAGCGACACCTTCAACTCACGTTTGCCCCACCAATTGGATGAGGACACTGGATCAGACCAGATTGTCAATGACGTATCTGGTGCGAGATCGCGCCGGGTGGTTATTGCGGAAGAGCGCAGGGCGGGGACAGCTGCGCACCCTGAATTAGTCGAAACCGAAGCACTGCTTGCCGCTACGGCTGACCCGGTTGTGGAGCCAGCAGCCGGCACCACGAGCGCCCCGGCACAGCCCACGGCTGTGACGATGACGGTCAGGCGGCGTTTCAAGGTTCCTCCATGGCTGGGCGATAGAGAACAGGGTCACACATATGGGGGGCACAATGCATCTCCTTGGGCCCCATGTGGACGATTTCTTACCCGACCTGAACGTTGACCGTACGTTCATGAGCCCCCTGCTGGACGCCGACGTGCTTTTCAGCCCATTCCCAGGAATCTCACAGGTTCGCTCAGCAGGATGGGAGCATGACTACAGCAGAAGCCCGTCTCCTTGTCGTGGACGACGAGACCAGCATCGTCGAACTCCTCACCGCCAGCCTCAAATACGCGGGCTTTGATGTGATCAGCGCAAGCCGGGGCAAGGACGCCCTCCGGCTGGTGAAGGACGAGGTACCCGACCTTGTGTTGCTGGACGTGATGATGCCCGCGATGGACGGCTTTGAAGTGCTGCGTCGCATGCGCGCTGAGGGCATCACGACGCCCGTCTTGTTCTTGACCGCGAAGGACGCTGTCGAAGATCGCATCGCCGGTCTGACGATGGGGGGAGACGACTACATCACTAAGCCGTTCAGTCTCGGAGAGGTTCTTGCGCGTATTCGCGTGGTCCTGCGCCGTAGAGGTCATGAGATCGAGGTGGCACCTGCCAATATCCGAAAATTTGCAGACATCGAGATGGACGAGGATGCCCATGAGGTCGTCAAGGCAGGCGAACCTGTTGAACTATCACCCACAGAGTTCAAGCTTCTGCGCTATCTGATGGAAAATGCGGGTCGTGTGTTGAGCAAGGCGCAGATTCTCGACAATGTGTGGCACTACGACTTTGGTGGCGAGGCAACCGTCGTTGAATCATACATCTCCTACTTGCGTCGCAAAATCGACACAACTGAGCCCCGTCTCTTGCACACAGTTCGCGGAGTTGGCTACGTACTGCGCCAGCCGAAGGTCTGATCGCGTGAAGTCTTTCCCGCTGAGAGTGTCACTTGCTATCACCGTGGTGGTGCTAGTTGCCGCTGGCTTGATCACGGCAGGTGCTACGTCTGTGGCGTTGTTGCGCGGTTACTTGCTTGAGCGCGTTGATGTACAACTCGTAGATGCCCTGAATGGAATTTATCAAGAGGGACGTGGCCCTGGACCATCTCGTCCGATGGATGACGATCGTGATCTTCCGCCGCGTGAGTACTACATCAGTGTCTCTGATGCTTCGGGGGCAAACACTGTGGTGATGAGCAGCCCCGGCAAGGGTGGGACTCCGCAGATCCCGGCCTGGTCACTCGCACAGGTGCAAGCTCAAGGCAATCAGCCATTCACGGTGAAATCCAACGAAGCGGACTGGCGGGTCATTGTTGCGCCGTTGCGGGACCGGTCCGGCTCTATTGCCATTGCGGTGAGTCTGGCCGACGTTGCAGAGACAGTGGGTCGACTACTCCTCTTGCAGACCGTAATCGGAGCCATTGTGCTCATCGCTGCAGCAGTAATCGGTTACTTTCTCGTACGCCGCACCTTGCGACCACTTCGCGAGGTCGAAGAGGCGGCGGTCAATATCTCTAAAGATGTATCGCTCGGTGACCTGTCGCGTCGTGTACCGGTTGGCAACGTTGCCACAGAGACCGGACAACTTGCCCTCGCCTTTAACACAATGGTGGATCGCATCGAAGAGTCATTCGGTGCGCAACAGGAGTCCGAAGCACAGGCGCGTGCTTCAGAGGAACGCATGCGTCGCTTTGTCGCAGACGCAAGTCATGAGTTGCGCACACCGTTGACAACGATCCGCGGATTTGCTGAGCTCTATCGCCAAGGCGCCGCCGCTGATGTTGATGGCGTAATGAACCGCATCGAGGGTGAAGCGCAGCGGATGGGAGTGCTCGTCGAGGATCTGTTGATGCTTGCCCGGCTTGATCAGCAACGTCCGTTATCAATGGCCCCAGTTGATGTACTCGCAGTCATAACCGAAGCAGTGCAAGCGGCCCGCGTCACTTCGCCAGATTGGCCAATTACGCTCGAGGTAGATCTTGCTGCTGGCCCCCCGGTGGTGTCGGGTGATGCAACGCGACTTCGGCAGGTTCTCGACAATTTGCTGGCAAATGCGATTCGTCATTCAGGTGATGGTGCCCGGGTGATTGCAGGGGTTCGCACCCCAGGTGATGGGACGGCGGTCGTGACTGTCACCGACACCGGAGTAGGCATGGATCCGGACACGGCGCACCGAGTGTTCGAGCGCTTTTATCGCGCCGACGAATCTCGAAGCCGTGATGCGGGTGGCACGGGCCTCGGTCTAGCGATCGTGCGGTCGCTCGTCGTAGCCCACGGCGGCACGGTCGCGGTGGAGTCAGAACTTGGCGTGGGCACAACCTTTACGGTCACGCTGCCCCTCGGCGCGCAAGGGACATGAGAAAAACGTACGGATTTGTGCTCCCTAGGCGGTGGCCCTCGCTAGGGTGAAGCCACAGCACCGCGCCGGTGCGCTCACGACTGGAGATCTCAACGTGTCCGACATGACCCCACCGCCCCCTCCTCCGGGACCCCCTGCGCCGCCTCCGCCTCCGTCCGGCCCGCCGATGCCCCCGCCCATGTCTGGTGGAGCAGCAGGTCGTCCGGCAGGTGCGCCGAAGGATTACTTCGTTCTAGCCATCGTCGGCACGATCTTGGGTGCCTGCGGTTGCATCACGCTCGTCACGGGCATCCTCGGCATCGTGAATGCCAACAAGGTCCGTCAGTGCATCGCCAGTGGCGACATGGCAGGAGCAGAACGAGCCTCCAACACCGCCAAGATCTTTGTCATCATCACGTGGGCGCTGTTGGTCCTGTCGTGGATCGTGTGGATCATCATGGCTGCAACGGGGCGTTTTTCGACCAGCTAATCTCGAACAGAAAAGGAACGGCCGCTCCCTGGTGGGGCGGCCGTTCCTTTTGCTCAAGAGCCCGGATTCGCGCGTTGAGCCAGAGCCGGGGAAGATAGGGGAGTTATGTCTGAGCCCTCTTCCTCGTGCGATGTCCTCGTTGTTGGGGCGGGGCCAGCGGGTTCGGCCGCTGCGGCTTGGGCCGGCCGCGCCGGGCTCGACGTACTTCTTGCTGATGCCGAGCAGTTCCCACGCGATAAGCCCTGTGGAGATGGTCTTACGCCCCGAGCGATCGGCCAGATGCGCGATCTTGGCCTTGCCGAGTGGTTAACGGCTCGTGTGCGTAATCGTGGGCTACGAGCAGCGGGATTTGGTCAGTTGCTCTATCTCCCGTGGCCCGGTGGTTCACTCCCAGATTATGGTTCGGCTTCACCGCGCCTCGCCCTCGATAACGAGCTTCGCAATGTTGCGCTCGCCTCAGGAGCGCAGCCTCTTGATGGTCATCGCGCGGTCTCGGTCTCGCATTCCTATGGCGGCCGAGTCAGCGATGTCACATTCCGTACATCGACGGGCGAGATGCGCACGATTCGTTGTCAGCGTCTTGTCGTCGCTGATGGTGCGCGCTCGCAGTTGGGTCGAAAGCTTGGCCGCGAATGGCACCGTGACACTGCCTACGGTGTCGCCGCTCGCGGCTACATCGCGTCAGGGCGTAGCGATGACGAGTGGATTTCTTCACACCTTGAGTTGCGCGGTGACGACAACAAAATTCTTTCGGGCTATGGCTGGGTATTCCCACTCGCGGATGGCACGGTCAACGTTGGTGTGGGGACGTTAGCCACCAACAAGCGCCCAGCCGACATCAACCTGCGTCAGCTCTTGACCTACTACGCCGAATCCCAGCGCGAGGAGTGGCAGTTCACTGGTGAGGTACAAGCGCCAGCGTCTGCGCTCTTGCCGATGGGTGGTGCGGTCTCTGGAGTGGCCGGACCCAATTGGGTCTTGATCGGCGATGCGGCCGGCTGCGTTAATCCGCTCAATGGCGAAGGCATCGACTATGGCCTCGAGACTGGCCGAATGGCAGCCGAGTTGCTCGCCGATCACTCTGACGCAGATCTGTCTGCGCTCTGGCCGGCACTTCTTCGTGATACCTACGGCGAGGCCTTCTCAATAGCGCGGCGGTTGGCCGGATTGATCACTGTGCCGCACCTATTGCCCACACTCGGACCGGTGGGCATGCGATCTAAGATGATGATGACTGTCGCATTGCGAGTTATGGGCAATCTCGTCACTCCCGAGGACAGCGATCTCGTCGCACGAGCCTGGCGCCGTGCGGGCCGCGTGTCCGTCCGACTCGACGCGCGACCACCTTTTAGTTAGGTCCTTGATGACTTCATGTGATTTTGCCATTGTGGGTGGTGGCGTAATCGGCCTCGCAATCGCTGATGCCATTCTTGCGGTCGCGCCCGATGCAAAAGTGGTTGTTCTTGACAAAGAAACCGAGTTGGCGGCTCATGCGTCGGGTCGAAACTCAGGCGTCATTCATTCCGGCTTTTACTATGCGCCTGACTCGCTAAAGGCGCAACTGACTAGACGTGGCAATGTGCTGCTGCATGAATTCTGTGCCGAGCGAGCAATTCCGGTGCGCAACTGCGGCAAGGTTGTGGTGGCTACAGACGCAACTCAACTTGCGGCACTCGACGCTCTGCATGCACGTGCGCAACTTAATGATGTGCCAACGGAGTTGGTGAGTGAAGACGAACTTCGTCGCCTGGAACCGCTCGCGAGGACGGTCGATCGAGCGCTGTGGTCCCCGACGACTTCCGTCGCTTCGCCCGCAGGCGTGGTGACTGCACTGGCTGATCGCGTACGTGAGCGTGGTGGTGAGGTGCGCCTAGGGAGCGCGGCAACTGGCGGCGGCCCCGGTCTGCTTGCTCTTGGTCGCGATCGCCTGCAGGCCAAGCACGTGATCAATGCCGCAGGTTTGCAGGCAGATCGCGTCGCGCGTTGGTTCGATATGTGCGATGACTACGTGATGCTGCCGTTTGTGGGTTTGTACTGGTACGCCAACTGGTCCCCCGGACGACTACAACGTCACGTCTATCCGGTCCCGGATTCTCGAAATCCCTTTCTGGGTGTTCATGCGACCGTGACAGTCGAAGGCCGAGTGAAGATCGGCCCTACCGCAATTCCGGCACTATGGCGCGAGAGTTACGGCGGAGGTCACGGCTTCAGTCCGCAAGACACCGCGGACATCCTGCGTGCTTACCCGGACTTTTTGAGATCGAAGGACCACGACGTTGTGGGGCTGTTTGCATCTGAGTTCCCAAAACTCTCGCGTCGGGTAATGGTGGCGCATGCGCGTGCGCTGATTCCTACCATCGATCAAAAGGATTTTCGTGAGAAGGGGCGGCCCGGGGTTCGCGCTCAACTCTTTCACGTGCCAACGCGTCGGTTAGAGATGGACTTCGTCGTTCGTGGTGATAAAGAGTCGACGCACATTCTCAATGCAGTGTCGCCGGGCTGGACCAGTTCGCTTGCGGTCGCCGAGTACGTCGTCGCCGACATGAAGTCACGACGCGCCTTGTAACGGGCTTAACCCATTGGGGGCAAGTGAAAGTCTGCCGGTCCACCGGCGGGAGGGGCGCTGGGTCGAAGGACTCGGAAAGTCACCGAACTCTCTTGCGACTCCAAGCGTGCTCGCACGCGATAACCGCCTGGACGCACAAACTGAACTTCTCCGCTGACGGCAAGCACACTGCGCTGATCACTGCCCGGGGGAAGGCCCGCGGGACGTCCGGTCTCAATGGGCGCCTCAATGGTGACGATGGTCTCCCCATCCTCATGCTCAACCGTTAGTGTCAACGGGAACGTCTCATTAGTCTCGTTCCAACCGACGACCAAGGAGACTCCGATGCCCACGTGTACGACGCCGGGTTGTCCAGCCCCGTCGATGGGCTGCACGATTTGCGTAAGGCCAGCCCCTTGCAAATAGAGAAGGCCATTCACGGCTTCAGCGTGGTTGGCGACGGTAACGTACTCAATCTGTGGCATGCGGACACGGTACGCCAACATCAACCCTGAACAGCGCGTGCGCCCTATCCTCAGAACGTGAGACTTGCCGGACGGACCGACTATGCGCTGCGAGCAGTGCTGGAGATTGCCGCTGCTCATGGCGAGCCACGGACGACTGATGAGATAGCGACAAGCCAGCACATCCCGGCTCGTTATCTCGGCGCGATCCTCGCCGACCTCCGACGGGCAGACCTCGTCCATGCGCGGCGAGGTGCTGAGGGCGGTTGGACCTTGGCTAGGTCTGCCGACGCGATCTCTCTTGCCGCGGTGATCCGCGCTGTGGACGGCGCACTGGCTCAAGTTGCTGGCACTCGCCCAGAGGATCTGCATTATGAGGGTTCCGCGGCTGGACTGCAGGAGGTCTGGGTGGCACTGCGCGCGGCCGAGCGCGAAATCCTGGACTCAGTAACCGTCGCGCATGTCGTTGAGGGGCAATTGCCCGAAAACATCCACCGACTCACAAGAGATCCTGCAGCCTGGCACTAGAAGTCCCCTGTAATATCTACCTAACCAATAGACAATGGGTCTCGGAGGCCACGTGGATTTCGGCTGGTGGAACCCTGGGCTCTCCCTCGGCGGGCTTGTTGCTGGCGTGATGGTGGGCCTGACCGGCATGGGTGGGGCGGCACTCGTCACCCCGATGCTCGTCCTGCTCTTTGGGGTCTCCCCGACTGCGGCCGTGTCCTCTGACGTCGTCGCCAGCGCGATCATGAAGCCGGTTGGCTCAATCGTTCATATCCGTCATCGGACCGTGCACTGGCGCCTGGTCATGTGGCTGTCCATTGGCTCCGTGCCCGGCGTGCTGGTCGGCACGTGGTTGTTCGCGAAGTACGCCACTGGTCCGGGCATGGACTCCACCATCAAGACGTGGATCGGGATTGTCCTTCTCATCGCACTTGTGGCGATGGTCGCCCGTACCTTTGTCGGAGCTCGTGCCACGCGCATTGCGGGAGTACAAGAACTCCTGGGGCCGACATCGCCTGTCAAAATCGCACCGACGGTCATCCTCGGACTTGTCGTAGGCGTGGTCGTAGGCATGACGTCAGTAGGCTCGGGCTCCCTCGTCGTGACTTGTCTACTTTTGCTCTATCCACTGTTGCGCCCATCCGTGCTTGTAGGCACTGACCTGACTCAGGCGGTGCCGATGCTTATTGCCGGCGCCATCGCACATGCTGGCCTCGGCACTGTCGACTGGATAATCCTTGCTTCGCTGCTCATTGGCCAGATACCAGGAGTGTGGATCGGATCGCGGATGTCGAGTCGCTATGACGGACATGCGCTGAAGTGGTTGCTCATGGTGCTGTTGCTCGCGATATCAATGAGGCTCCTTGGTGCGCCCTCGTTGTTGGCGGCAGGGGTCGCCATCGGCGGAGTGACAGTCGTCGTCGTACTCATCGTTGTCGAGTGGGTCAAGAAGCGCAAGGCGGCAGCACTAGCCTAGGGAACTATGAGCGCACCTGACCATTCGCCGCCAAAGGCCACTCTGGTCCTGATTGCGCTCATCACAGGCGCGATCGTAGCCAATATCAACCTAGGGATTGCAAACGTCGCTCTGCCTGTGATCGGTCGCGATCTAGGCGCTAGTCAAAGTCAACTGACGGCGATTGCTAACGGCTTTGCGCTCGGGCTGGCGGCGTCGGTTCTCTATCTCGGTGCGATCGGAGATAGGTACGGCCGCAAGCTGTTGTTTGTCGCTGGCGCGGTCCTGACCATACCGTGTGGATTCTTGGCCGCGTATGCACCCAATGGAGAGACGCTAGCGATCGCGCGGTTCCTCGGCGGGTTTGCCGCTGCCTTGCTATTCCCCACCACGCTGTCATTGATCACTTCACTCTTCTCGGGCAAACCCCAGGTCCGCGCTATCGCGCTGTGGAGTGGTCTTGGTGGCGGAGTCGCAGCTATCGGACCACTACTTGGTGGAGTGATGCTGCAGAACTTTTGGTGGGGCTCGGTTTTCCTCATCACGTTGCCGCTAGATGTGCTCGCTCTCGTCATCGGTTTGTTCGTCCTGCCCTGGAAATCAGCGAGCCATTCGTCATCGGTCGACCACCTAGGCGGAGTGCTTTCCGTTGTCTTTATCGGCAGTGCGGTTGTTGCTATCCAGATCGCCGGGCAGGGCTGGAGCCCGGTCCTGATTGGCGTACTCATTGCTGCGGTCGTCGGTGGTGTGCTGTTCTTCTGGCGAGAAGCGAAGGCGCGCAACCCGTTGCTTTCCCTATCGCTCATCTCTCACCGCGTGGTGTGGGTCGCGTGGCTCGCAGGAGTCATCACCTTTGGTTCTTTGATCGCAGCAATGTTTATTGGCCAACAGTTCATGCAGAACGTCCTGGGTTACACCCCACTTGCTGCCGCTGCCGCTGCCGTTCCCTCCGCTATCGGTATGGCGGTGTTAGGTGCTGTCAGTGGGCGCATCGTCCAGAAGCGCGGTTCTAAGCCGGCATTCCTGATGGGACTTTTTGTTGTCGCGGCCGGCTTCCTTGTGATGGCGTTTCTGTGGCAATCGTCGACGAGTATCTTCTGGATTCTCTTGGCGTATGCGCTTGTCGGAATGGGAGTTGGCCTCTCGGTGACTCCCGCATCGCGGTCGCTCACTGCTTCGATGCCGAAGGCGCGAGCAGGCATGGGATCGGCGCTCGTTGATCTCACCCGTGACTTTGGTGGTGCGGTGATGCAGGCGGTGCTGGGTGTTCTGCTCGCCACGGTCTACTCGGGTTATTTCAGCAAAGCCTTTGCGAACCTGCCTCCTGAGCAAGCACAAGAGCTTGGTTCGAGCGCCGCCCAGGAGATCGCTTCGTCCTACGCAGGGGCCATGGAAGTTGCAAAATCCTTCCCACAAGCCGACGCTGAGGAGCTTGTTGCTGCAGCGAACAAGGCGTTCTCTGAGGGGAAGACGGTCGCATATGTGGTGGCACTTGCGGTAACTCTGCTCGCCTTCGTATTGGTCTGGTGGCGTTATCCCCGCAAGGCCGATGAAGAGGCCTACTACGCGCAGGTTCAAGCAATGGACAGCGCGACGGCAGGTGAGTGAGTGGTGAAGATGCTCGTTGATGAACTCATCGAGATCGCGGGCGGCAGCCACGTAAGCACCGACCCTGCGCTGATTGTCGGCTATTGCACCGACTGGACCGGACACCTTGGCGGACTTGCGCTGGCGGTTGTGCGACCTGCCGATGCGAGTGAGGTTGCCGCAGTGCTCTCTGCCAGTGTGCGTCACGGTGTCGCCGTCATCCCACAGGGTG
>CAINMH010000119.1 GCA_903850745.1 uncultured bacterium | reverse complement strand
TCGTGCCCGCCGTCCAGGACGTCAGCGCCACGTCCCCGGACAGGTAGTTGATCGTGCCGCGCGTGACCCAGCCACTGGTGGTGAACTCGCGCAGCGTGCCCTGGCCGTTGTCGCCCCACGGCTGCGAGCCACTGATGGAGAGGAGCACTGTGCCAGTCACCACCTGGGCATTCACTCCCGGCACCAGCTTGAAGGCCGGGAGAAACTGGAACGTTTCGGTATGGTTGGTGGTGGAGCCCGCGCTGTTGTAGCGCAGCTTGACGTAGCCGGACTCGTCGTTGGGGTACAGCGACGGCGCATCCACGTAGGCGATGCCGCCATAGTTCAACCGCCACCGACCGGTGCCGTTGATGGCGACTGCCGTGTAGACCGGGCGTGGGATGCGGATCGAGACATCCGGATTGAAGGTCACCTGACCCGTCCCGTAGTTCACGGAGCCGACAGTTGCTCCGTTCAACACCACGCCGCCATTGCCGTCATCTCGGGCGATCTGGGTGGGGTCGCGCCAGATCGAAACGGCGATGCCCATCTCCTGCAATTGAGCGAAGGTGTACGCGCCGAGAACCGCCTCGTCGGTGAAGGTGTTCCACTCGACTTCGAGCGAACCCGGTTCGATGGCACCGAGGGTTGCAGTGACCGGCAGCATCCCCGCGCCATTGCGGGAGGGGTGAGCGAACGAGTCCGCCTGCTTCGGGCCAGCGACGTAGCTCACGGTGATCTCTGTTCCCACCGACGGCAGCAGATTCGGCGCGAAGTCCATGCGGTTCTGCGCCACGCTGAGACTGCCAGTGGCGGCACCCGACAGCACGCCCGAGGTGGCCGCCGTTGCCGTCTTGGTGCCGCCGTACTCCCACGACACCGTGAGCGAGCCGGGTTGCACTGCCGTCCCTGCGGGCGGGTTCAAGGCCAGACCCTGCGACGCCTTCAGGGTGGTCGATGGCTGCTGCGTCTCCTGCGTCGGCACGTTCCAGGTCAGCACGAGCGAACTGCCGACGTCTGGCAATGCACCCAGCGTCACCACGAAGGCCCCGGTGTTCCGGTTGAACGTGCCCGCGCCGTAGCTGGCGTCCAACCCCTTGAGCGAACCGTTGCCACTGTCGGACAACACGTACCAGCGGCCCTGGGCCATGTAGCTGATTGACAGCGTGCCGGGCTGCGGCACCGGATTGACCGTGCCCACGTAGGACTGGCTGCGCGACTCGGGCGTGACGGGGATCTCCGCGCTTTGCGGCGCACGCAGAATCTGCGCGGCAGGCGTGTAGGTGACCGCTTTCGCGTTCGACATCGTCCCCGAGTTGAGGGTCAGGATGCCGTTGGCGTAATCGATATTGCCCAGCGTCCCACTGGCGGTCTTGAGCAAGCCCGCATCATCGAAGATCGTGATGCCGTCGGTGGCGATGGTCAGCGACCCGGGCAAGCAACCGCCCGGCAAGTTGAACTTGATGCTGGTCGTCCACGCGTGATAAGCCGTGTAGCTCACCGCGACGGGCCCCGGCACCGGCAGCCCGGCGGCCGCATAGGGAGGAACGAAGGAGATCGGCGTCTCGGTCTGCGCGCTCGGCACCAACTGCGTGTAGATCGAGGTGCCCTTGATCGTGAAATCGCCGACGGCGGCGGTCTGCGTCAGCGGTACCACCCCGACATAGGTTCCGGCGTCCGCCACGACCGTGTCGCGCGTCTTGGTGCTGTTCGTGGCGCGAGTGAACGTGCGACTTGCGGGCGAGCCGGTGAAGTCGTAGCGCAGGGCATCGCTGATGTCGACCGTGACGATGCTGGCCTTGTAGTCCTTGTCGCCGTCGTAGGTGAAGGTGCGCTCGACGACGGACACCGATGTGGCCCGGATGTACTGCTCCTTCTGTGTGCCCAGGCCCTCGTTCTCGATCAAGACCAGCGTCTGGCCGACGTTGGGAACGGTGTCGGTGGTGCGCTGAAAAAGCTGAATGACGCGCTGACCGGCGATGTGGTTCTCGAACAAGTAGCCCGCCCACTCGGGGCCCTTGTTGAGGTAGGCCTCGATGCGCACTTGCGCCTGCTCGCGGGTGTCGAAAGTCTTCTCGGTGCTGAACAGCGTGACGCTGACTCGCGCATCCTGCGGCGGCTCGGCCACGATCACGTTGGCACCGAAGTAGGTGTCGGTATCGTCGGTCTGTACCGAGACGAAGGACTTGCGCAGATTGACCCGGCCACCGGCGCGATCCAACTCGGAGATGTCAGGGAAGATGGCGTTCGAGACACCATCGGCAATGGTGTTGCCCGTGGGCGCGCCACCGCCCTCGGGCACATCCGCCATCACGGCGGACTTCAG
>CAINMH010000118.1 GCA_903850745.1 uncultured bacterium | reverse complement strand
TGTGCCCGCGTCTGCAACATGGAGTTCGACCGTCGATGATTTGCCTAGCCACACATCACGGTGATCGTCGATATTGAGGCGCGTCCACGACGCGGCAATGGGATCAACCTCAACCGCATGCGCAACCACGCCACGAATCTCAGTCGCGAGTGAAAGCGCCAGGATGCCCGTACCGCTGCATAGGTCGACAGCAATTCGTTCGTCTTGCGGCCACTCGCGTAATGCATCAATCGCGGCTTGACCGACCATTTCGGTCTCCGGTCGCGGAACGAAAACACCCGGGCCTACACGGACAACAAGGTGACGAAACGCCGCAGTACCAAGAATATGCTGCAGCGGCACCCGGGCACCTCGACGCATGAGCAACCGTTCAAAACGTACGCGGTCAACGACGCTGAGGCGATCCGACATATTCAAGTGTGTGCGTGAAGTGCCAAGTACGTAACAGAGCATCTCCATAGCGTCCGGTCCCGGTGATGGACAGCCGGCGGCCTGGAGTCGACGTTGTGCTTCGGAAAGCACGTCACGCACCGTTGCGAGCGGGTGTGGGGGTGCGTCGTCGTTCCCGGAGCCGACAACGTTGCTCACGAGAGTCGCCCGTCAGTGCTGTCTGCATCGAGACATGCCTGAATGACTGCATCAAGTTCACCATCGAGTACCTGATCGAGGTTGTACGCCTTGAAGCCCACTCGATGGTCGCTGATGCGATTCTCGGCGAAGTTGTACGTGCGAATACGTTCGCTGCGATCAACCGTGCGCACCTGCGATCGGCGCGCATCGGACGCTTCGGCCATCGCCTGCTCTTGGGCCAAGGCAAGGAGTCGAGCACGCAGGATGCGCATGGCCTGCTCGCGATTTTGCAACTGGCTCTTCTCGTTCTGACACGAGACAACGGTGCCCGTCGGCAGATGTGTAATGCGGACCGCGGAGTCGGTGGTGTTAACGCTCTGCCCACCCGGACCGGATGAACGGTACACATCGATCCGCAGATCATTAGGACCAATGGTCACCTCAACATCCTCCGCCTCAGGGAGAATCAACACACCGGCGGCCGAGGTATGGATACGACCTTGCGACTCGGTCACCGGCACGCGCTGGACTCGATGCACACCGCCTTCGAATTTCAATCGCGCGAAGGGTGCCTGGCCGAGCTCAGGTACGCCACGCGCTTTGACCGCGATCGCGATGTCTTTGTATCCCCCGAGATCAGACTCTTCAGCTTCAAGAATCTCTGTCTTCCAACCGCGTCGCTCCGCGTAGCGCAGGTACATGCGCACCAGATCTCCGGCGAAGAGCGCAGATTCCTCACCGCCTTCACCGGCCTTGACCTCAACGATGACGTCCTTGTCATCCATCGGGTCGCGCGGTCGCAACAGATCTCGCAGTTGAAGTTCGAGGCTTTCTCTTCGCGCAATGATCTCGTCAACCTCATCACGGAAGGCTGAGTCTTCTGCTGCAAGTTCGCGGGCGGCTGCTAGGTCTTCACCGGCAGCGGTCCACTCCCGGTAGGTAGCCACGATCGGGCGAAGCTCAGCATTCCGACGGCCGAGTTGACGAGCACGTGCAGCGTCGGCGTGAACTGATGGGTCAGCCATATCGCGCTCAATCTGCGCCAGTTCTAGCGCGAGATCGTCACAGGACTCAAACATGGTTCCCCTCCGTTGGTCGGGACAAGAAAACGGGCGCCGGTCGGGGATCGGCCGCGCGACGGGGGAGACACGCGGCCGATCCCGGGCCGGCGCCCGGGGGTCTAGCTAATTCTTCTTGCCGAACCTCTGCTCGAACTTGGCGACGCGACCGCCGGTGTCCAGAATCTTTTGCTTGCCTGTGTAGAACGGGTGGCACTGAGAGCACACATCCGCATGGATGGAGCCAGTCTTCGAAGTGCTACGGGTCGTGAACGTCGATCCGCAGGAGCACGTCACGGTGGTTTCGACGTACACGGGATGGATATCGGGCTTCACAACAACTCCTGAGTTCTTGTTCGGGCGGTACGAGGTTCGTGGAGAGAAGCGTACCCCATGGTCCAGGGGGCCACCCACCTCAGTCCTCGTCGCTACCGCCAGACGCAACCGCTGGGGTGGTCTTTTGGACCTGCATGAGGAACTCGTAGTTGCTCTTGGTGTCCCGGAGCTTCGAGAGCAGCAATTCGATGGCCTGCTGACCTTCAAGGGAGTGCAGGACCCGGCGGAGCTTCCAGACAACCTTGAGCTCGTCGGCGGCCAGGAGGAGTTCCTCCTTGCGGGTGCCCGAGGAATCCACATCAACCGCCGGGAACACGCGCTTATCAGCGAGCTTGCGATCGAGTTTGAGTTCCATATTGCCGGTGCCCTTGAACTCTTCGAAGATCACCTCGTCCATGCGCGATCCAGTCTCGACCAAGGCGGTGGCCAAGATCGTGAGGGAGCCGCCATTTTCGATATTGCGAGCAGCACCGAAGAACTTCTTCGGAGGGTAGAGAGCGGCCGAGTCCACGCCACCGGACAGGATGCGTCCCGAGGCCGGAGCCGCGAGGTTGTAGGCGCGGCCGAGACGTGTCATCGAGTCGAGCAGGATGACTACGTCCTTGCCGAGTTCTACCAGCCGCTTGGCGCGTTCGATAGCAAGTTCTGCCACGGTCGTGTGGTCTTCGGCCGGTCGATCGAAGGTCGAAGCGATGACCTCGCCCTCGACGGAACGCTGCATGTCGGTGACTTCTTCTGGCCGCTCATCGACGAGCACAACCATGAGATGGCACTCGGGGTTATTGCGAGTGATCGCATTCGCAATCGACTGCAGCACCATCGTCTTTCCGGCCTTAGGCGGTGAAACGATCAGTCCGCGCTGACCCTTGCCGATTGGGGCCACCAGATCGATTACGCGAGTGGTCAGGTTGTTTGCTTCCGTCTCCAGACGCAGACGCTCCTGCGGGTAGAGCGGGGTCAGCTTGCCGAACTCTGGGCGATTGCGGGCGCGCTCAGGATCGTCTCCGTTGACGCGATCGAGTCGCACGAGCGGATTGAACTTCTCGCGCCGATCGCCGCCGTCCTTGGACATGCGCACAGCGCCTTCGATGATGTCGCCCTTGCGCAGACCAAACTTCTTGACCATCGACAAGGAAACGTAGACGTCGTTGGGT
>CAINMH010000117.1 GCA_903850745.1 uncultured bacterium | reverse complement strand
TTGTACAAAGCCGCCGGAACGTTGCGGACCCGGAACACGAACGTCGTAATCACCGGACCCGAAGCACTAGTCACTTCCTGGGCGTCACGCGACAACACGATGAAGCGCGTCGTGTTGTGGTGCTCGTCTTCCACGTCTTCCGCAAGTATGTGCAGGCCGTACAACTCCGCAGCCAGACGCGGGGCGAGCGACGCAACGGTGGGATCGCCCAGCTCCGCAACTTCGCGAGCCGAACCGGCCGTGTCTTCAGCGATGACTGACTTCCAGCCGTTTTCACGAATAAAGCGGCGGCACTGGCTCAATGCGTGTACGTGGCTGCGCACGGTAGTGATCTGCTCAACAGCCACACCCGGCAAAGCCATGAGGTGGAAGTGAATAGGCATGAAGTACTCACCCACGATGTGTAGATCAGAGTGCGGCAGAAGATGGTGAATATCGGCGACGCGACCCGCAATCGAGTTCTCAATCGGAATCATCGCAAGATCAGCCGTACCCTCTTCAAGTGCGGTAAATACATCTTCGAAGGTGGCACAGGGGAGTAGATCTGAGCCGGGATACACCATGCGACTTGCCGCATCAGAGTTTGAGCCTGGCTCACCCTGATAGGCAATGCGTACGGTTGCAGATTGCGATGAAGTTCCCATCAGTTCGAACCCCGCATCGCGGCTTCAACCGCTTCCACTTCCTCGGGCGAAAGCAATGTCTCCGCTTGTCCTTGGACAACGGCCTTCATATACGTGCGGCTCTCCGTGCGCGCGTGAATGGTCGTGAGCACCACACCATCGCCCGAGTCATCCAGGAAGGCTGCACTGAACGACATGCGTCCACCCATGTCACCGAACGCGTCATAACGAACGACAGAGACATGTCGCACTGCTTCAGAAATATCGACCCGCGCACGGTCAAGCAACTGCGCTAGGTCGTCAACCTCATGACGCAGGGCATCGACTTCAGCTGTTTTGCGGGCTACCGCAGCCAAAAAGGACTCGGTGGAATCCTTGCCCTGCAAGATTGTGTATTGCCGTCGCATTCCAGCCTGACGAACCATCGCCACGACTATCAGTACAAGGGCCACCAGCGCGAGAGCGCCAGCGACCACCGCGACAGTCAGGGCATCAATGATCACCGCGTCAGCGTAGTGGGCTGGGCCCACTCGTCGGGGAGCCGCCTAGCGAAGGCTGATCTGCCTCGTCTGCAGCCCAGCACGGGCGCTGCGCTCTTCAGGGGACATGGGCGACGTGTCCGCGAGAGCGTCAGCAAGTCGCTCAAGGAACGCTGCCGCGGGAGCCTCCACGGCCTCGGGTCCCGTGCCGACTGGTAGGTCCCATACGGGTACGAGCAGTCCATCCGCACGAAAAGAGCCAGCGAAGCGGCTGCCACCGGGCACGTTAAGAGTGTCGCGACCCTTTGCGTGCAAACGAGCGATTGCGGTGAGTGCTGTCTCTTCGTCGAAGGGCAGGACCCAACGCAGGTGCTCCTTATTGCCTGTTGCACACCAGTAACCAGCACCAACGTCGACAGACGACAGACGTGCGGTGGGGATCGCCGACTGGCTCACTCGCTCCAGCGAAGCGACAACCTCGGGCGTGCGCTCAGCATCTGGGTCTGCCATCCAGAAATCAAAGTTGGACTCCACGGTGACCGCGATAGGCGTTTCGGTCAGTAAGTCCTGCAGACGCGGACCTGGACCGGGAAGGCCGACGGGCGGTACCGGTGCACCGGGTTCGGTGTCGAGCGCACGCAAGATCGCCTCAGCTGCATCACGACTCGGATCACCCGAACCGGTCGCAATCTGCAGCGCTAATAGGATTTCGCCCGAATCTCGCACCATCGCTGGCCATGCCAACGGCAGCACCGTGACCAATGTTGCCTTGCGATCGCCGATGCCAGTGTCCGACTTCAGGTGCAGGGCCGAAGTGGCTGCCGGCACAAAGTTGCGCAGGGCGACCCAGTCGCATTCACCTGCTAACCCTTCGAAGGGCCGGAGTGCGAAACCGCTTCCGCGTTCGGCCTGATCGCGACCGTGGCAGGCCTTGTAGCGACGACCCGATCCACAAGGACAGGGCTCACGCATACCAACGACGGGGATGTCTCCGGAAGTAACTTTGGGGTTCTTGACCTTGGCCATAACCAGCAGCCTAACGGGCGACGGATCGGCCAAGGTACGCGAGCATGTCGCCCGGTCGATTTGAGATGACCGCATCAACTCCCAGCGAAACACAGAAATCGAGGTCCGCACGGTTGTCCACCGTCCACACATGCACGAGACTTCCGCGCGCATGTACGTTTTCGACGAGTTCGGGGTGCTCACGGATTAGAGCCAACCCAGGGCCCGCGAACGTGACATGAGCAGGTAGCCGTCCGTCCAGTCGTCGTACGGGCAAGAACTCCTCGAGATAGACCAGCGGGACATTAGGGGAGATTGCGTGCGCCCGAGCCAGACTTCGAGCCGAAAACGACATAATGCGTACGCGCTCAAGCGGAAACCTCATCCGGTGCAAAAGCGCAAAAGTTGCTGCCTCGAGTTGCTTACTGAATCGATGTGGGTGCTTCGTTTCAATCGAGATGCTCACAGGCCGCTCACTATCGAGCAGCAACTGCAGTAACGCCTGCAAGGTTGGCACTCTCTGGTTTTCCTCCTGAGCTTGATCCGCCCATCGACGTTTACTAGCGCGAGAAACAACGCGCTCAACCGGTGTGCCAGGGGTGCGATCGAAGTCGAACCACTCCAACTCCTGCAGTGTCATGTCGGCAATAGCGCCGTGACCGTTGCTCGTGCGATCCACGGTCGAGTCATGCACCAACACGAGGTGACCGTCACAGGTCAAACGAACATCACACTCCACACCATCTGCGCCAAGATCGATGGCACGGCGATAGGCCGCGATGCTGTGTTCAGGGAACTCATGGCTTGAGCCACGATGAGCAATAACTAGTGGTCCCGAAGCCATGCGGCTATCGAATCACGAATTGCTTCACTCAGAGAAGAGGACGCCCGGATTCATGACGCCAGTCGGATCCCATGCACCTTTGATTGCGCGCATCACCGCAATCTCGTGTGGAGAACGGGAGAGCGGGAGCCACTTCGCCTTCATCCGGCCAATGCCATGCTCCGCCGACACACTTCCACCGCACTCGGTGACGATATGCAAAATCACCTCAGCCACGCTTTCGTCATCGGTGGCTGGGCCGCATGCTTGTACATGTAGGTTGCCGTCACCTGCGTGACCAAACATGCCAAAAGCTACAACTCCTGGATGTACGCGGACCCGGTCATTGAGCGACCGTGCGCAGTCTGCGAGCCGCTCCAGCGGAATCGACACATCTAGCTTGTGTGGTGCCGGTAGGCCCTGCTGAGTGCAAAAGGCGCTGTATGCCTCAGTATGACGCTCACGCAAACCCCAAAGTTGTTCCTGGTTTGCTGCCTCTATCGCAATGACGACGTCACGCTCAGAAAGCTCATCCGCTACGAAGCCAGATGCATCACCGCCATCAGCAATCTCTAGGAGTAAAACAACTTCGTGCACTCGCGCAAGTGGCGACGATTGGCCGATGAGCCCCAGAGTGATCTCCAGCCCGAAGCGATCCATAAGTTCGGCAGCCCGTACACGAATCCCCGGTCGGACAGCCGACGAAATGAGTCGGAGCGCGGTGTCATAGGAATCCGTGCCGATCAGGGCAAGGCTCGTTCTACCCATTGGTCGATGCAACTTCACCCGCACAGCCGTGATGATTGCGAGAGTCCCTTCGCTGCCAGTCAACGCACCAGCCAAGTCGTAGCCCGTGTTGTCCTTCGTCAGTCCGCCCAGGTGGTCGATCAACGTAGGAGAAGTGAGTGGGAGAGCGGCTTGAATACCGGTGACCTGAGCCCGCGTCATGCCGTAGGCAATCACATGAATACCACCAGCATTCGTCGCAACTGTGCCGCCAATGGTCGCCGAATCGCGAGCGGCAAGATCAATCGCGTATTCCCACCCCACAGCACGAGCTGCACGCTGCACATCTGCGAGAGTCGCACCGGCGCCAACGGTGACTTGCCCAGACAATTCATCTACCGGATCGATTGTGTTAAGTCGCACCGTAGAAATAATGATCACGGGCGCCGAAGTGTCCCGGTCCGGCACTCCCCCCTGCACGAGACCCGTATTGCCACCCTGTGGGATGACGGCGACACCGTGACGCACACTGGCAGAGAGCACTGCGGCAACCTCACTCGCATCGGCAGGTCGCACAACCGCCAGCGCAAGTCCGCCAAGGTGTCCGGTCCAGTCGGTGCAATAGCCGACAATCA
>CAINMH010000116.1 GCA_903850745.1 uncultured bacterium | reverse complement strand
GTCATCGAGGTAACGCCAGATGTCCCTTCCTTCATTGACGAGCCTGTGCGCTCGCTCCTGCTCGCCGCGTTGGCGAAGGACTCGGCGAAACGGCCGACACTGGACAGGATTCGCCATGAGCTAGGACGAGAGCTCAAGCAGTCCCCTTCGATCGGCGAGGACTCCGCCGTTGAAGTCTGCGAGCCGTCTAGCCCAGCGGATTCGAGCTCCGAAACTTCCGTGGAGGCCACTAATCTCGCGCTCGAACCAAGTGTCGTTCCGGGAAGCAACGCGGCACCCCGAGCGGTCTCACTGGCGGACCCTTCGCCTGAGCTCCTGAAGCCTGCACTGCCGGTCGCTGATGGGGGACCGAGCGGGGGCAAGGGTCAGTCGGTTGGCCGATGGCCGGTCAGAAACACTTTGGCATTACTTGCTGGGGCGGCGCTTCTCATGGGCAGCTTGGGCTTCATGTTGTTGGGAGGACGAGGCGGCACGGCCGAAGTGGTGCCGCCTCCGCCCGTTAGTGCGGATCAGCAGCTTCCGGCAACATCCGACGCCACACCTAGCTCGCCCTCCAGCCCTGTAGCGCCAGTGCCCGCTACGCCGACGTATTCGGTCGCCGTCGACTACGCGGGCGCTGACCTTCCGGATTCGGTGTTTAAGGATTCGCTGGATTGGACGGCGGACCTGTGCCTTTCGGATCTGGAGGTGCTCAAGCCTTCGCTTGCATCGAAAGTCCGCCTGTATCGACGGGTATCCGGTAGTTGGTCGGCGGTCGATACCAAACCATCGATCGCCAGGGGTGGCCGCTGCGGAGAGGATGCGGTCAACGTCCTCTTCTCGTCGGCAGCGACAGCTCCCGATCTTAAGTCAGCGGACGAAGGCTGGAGCCCATGCAAGGACTTCCGAGTGCTGGTTCCAGAGACATCAAGATATCGCAAGACCGGAGTGGACTTCTGCGTCAAGACTCGAGCCGACCTCTGACATTCTGTAAGTTCGTAGGTGAGTGAAGCCGCGACAAGATCGCTTCTGCGTGACACCCACGTTTACGAGGCAGTGATGCCCGACGCGGTGACCGGATTGGTCAGTAGCTCAATGCAGTAGCGGTGGTCATCGGACGGCGGCACCTGACGGCCAGGTATGTCGTCGGCGCCGAATAGCGCGGAACATGAATGGCATTCGGGATATGAGTGCACGGCAGATCGAAGCCATGACGACATTGATGGTCGCCGCCGATCCGAACCCACGTGCCAATTTGGATGCACGGCCGCTATCGGCGGGCCTGCAGCATATCTAGGAGATGGGCTGCGCTGGCTTCAACGCGATTGGTGCAGGGATCGAGAGCTGAGTCGTTTCGGCGGAGGGCCCTTGACCAGAGTTATTTACCGCGTACACAGAGAATGTGTACGCGGTGCCGGGCTGCAAACCGTTGATCTTGCAGGAATTCCTGACTGTCACGCAGGTTTCAGACTGTGGAGTCGATCGCACCACGTACTTGACCGAGCCTCCTCCCATCGACCGAGGAGGAAGCCATTGAATTACCGCAGACCTATCGGAAAGGCTTCCCTGCACGCTTCTCGGCGTGCTCGCCGGCGTGACGAGTCTCCCGGCGACAATTGGAGGAGAGGGAGGGCTAGCGCCGGCAGAATTTAGGGCCTGGACAGTGAATGAATAGTCCCTGCCGCCGACGAGGTCTTGAACGACACATAACGTTGATCCCGTCGTTGAACACGTCCTTCGACCAGGATTTGAAGTTACTCGATATGACGAGATTCTCCATCCCCCATCGTTCCGGGGTGCAGTCCAAGCAACGGATGCATCTCCACGCTGGTAGCGGACTGCTCCACCGGTGGGCGAATCTGGGACAGACTTGGGAAGTGGGAATTGCGCACTCTGAGCAATTGGACTGCCCCCAGCGCTATTGCCAGCGGTGACGTTAAAGCTGTAGCTCTGGCCGAAAGACAATCCATCAATCCGACAGGTCAGGGTCTTCGTCTCACACGACCGCCCGCCGGGCATTGATTCAGCGCGATACGTCAATTCCTCAGCCCCGCCCCAGTCCGAGGGCGCGATCCATTGGACGTCCGCCGCGTTCCCGATGAGGGAGGCAGTGACGGCCGTCGGAGCCAGTGCGACCGAGCAGCACGGGGTGAACGCCTCCGCGTCCGGCTGGGCGTATCGATACAGGGTGAAATTGACCATGGAGTCGAGGAAGACTTTGTACCGCACTCCGTTTCTCAGCCCTGTTAGTAGGCAAGACGGCTGGCCCCCGGTTGGCGCAGTGCACGAGCCACCTCCTGATTTCGTGACTGGATCAAAGGTCACGACGACCCGGTAGCCCGTAACGAGACAATTAGATGGTTCCCCGTAGGGACCACAGAAGGATTTGATCGACTGAGTAGTTGGCGTCCAACTCACGATCGCTCCACCATCAGTCGGCTGAATCCTGAGGTCTCTGACCATTGCGAAACACGGCTCGGGCCCTGACGGTGCGTACGTCATTCCCGGACGCGGTTCGTAGTAGTGACATGACTCCGCAGGCGACCCGTCCTCGGTTGCAGCGGTCGCGTGAATCTGCGGCAGGAAGAGCAGAAGACTGAGCGCCGCAATGCAGAAGATTCGGAAGCTTCTAGCCGTCAATTTCGCACCTCGACTTCATCGTGGCAGATGCGCAAGCGAATCGAATCTTGTCCAAACCTTGCCAGCTTTGGTGCCTTTGTCGCCCCATGGCAAGCCCCCGTTTTCATTACTGCAATGGTTAGAGCCTATCCGGGGTCTGCGACGGTGTGCTCGACTTCGATGTTGAGCGGAGAGCCATGGACAGATCTCCAGGCGCTTGATGATCACCGGGTGGACATGTGGGCACAAGGTGGCTTGTGCATCACTCGGTGGCCGAGCCGTCAAGGCACTGCAAAGGTCCGGTCATGCAAACGGCGGCACCCGCGGATCCGGCGACCCGCCCGATCGGCCGGGAGCGCCCCTGGGCAGATTCTTGTGCTCTGGGGTAGGGGCTTGAATCTCATTTTTGTGAGCGCGCTGGCGATCCGCAAGAGCGCCAATTTTGGACTGCCCAGAGTTTGGTTGACACCTGACCCTTGAGGTTTCGGCCTCGCTGGAAGGATGCCGATCATGCCGAAGCCATATCCGAAGGGGTTCCGCGACGATGTCGTGGCCGTGGCCCGCCAGGGCCAGGCGCCGTTGACCCAGATCGCGAGTGACTCGGGGATCTCCGAGACCTACTTGTCAAACTGGATGATGAGGGCCGACATCAAGGACGGCAACCGTCCCGGCCTGACCGCCAAGGAGGCCGATCAGGTGCGTGAGTTGAAGAAGCGCAACCGACTGCTGGAGCAGGAGAACTAGGTCCTGCGGCGGGCTTCGGCGTACCTGTCGCAGGCGAACCTGCCGGGAGAATAGTCTTCCCTCTCATCCGTGAGGGGGCCGCGGCCAGCGCGCCCATTCGGGTGCCGGTCGCGGTGGCGTGCAGGGTGCTCGGACTGTCGACCCAGGGGTACTACAAGTGGCTGAAGGCGCCTGTGTCGCAACGGGACTTGGATGACGCGCACGTCATCGACCAACTGCAGGAGATCCACCAAGACGATCCCACGCGGGGTAACGGTTCCTGGCGGACGAGCTGGCCGATGCCGGGGTGGTCGCGTCCGAGAACCGGGTCTTGCGGCTGTGCTCGATCGCGGGCATGTTCGCTTCCCATGCCCGCAGAAAGTCCAAGGGGGGCAACCCCGGGCCAGTGGTCCACGACGGCCTGCTCGCGGTGGTCGACGACAAGGGCAGGGTCCGGCACGAGCTCACCGCATCGAAGCCGAACGAGGTGTGGCTGACCGACATCAGCGAGCATCCCACGCGGGACGGCAAGCTCTACCTGTGCGCGGTCGAGGACTGCTATTCCATCAAGAGCGTGGGCTACTCCATCGACTCGCGTATGAAGTCCTCGCTGGCCGCTCGGGCACTGCGCAACGCGTTCGCGCTGCGATCACCGGACGGCACCATCGTCCACTCGGACCGAGGCAGTCAATTTGGTTCCGAGAATGGATTGCGAATGTTTAAGAACAACGGCCTGAAGGGCTCGATGGGGCGAGTAGTTTCGTACGGTGACAAAGCCGCGATGGAGTCGTTCTTCTCATTGCTGCAGAAGAGCGTTCTCGACACCCGGCGCTGGACCAGTCGCGAGGAGCTTCGCCTGGCGATCGTCGTTTGGATCGAGACCAAGTGCAACCGCCGCCTCCGTCAGTGCGGGCTGGGCAAGCTCACCCCGGTCGAGTTTGAGATGATCTACCAGGCAGGAGACGCGGCCTGAGAACAACCAACCCCGAATGTCAACGATACCGGGGGCAGACCCCCGGCCACGGAGTCGGTGCTGTTCGGGGAGTTTCGCTCATCGCTTGCCGGGCCACTGCCGACGGTCGGCGACTACGCCCGGGGGTTCGTCGCCTAGCTCGTGGCCCTCACCGAGCTGTTCGACGAGAAGGTGCATGACGCGCACTTCGGCTGGCAGTTGCGGGACTACTACGGAATGGTCGGAGTGGAGGTGCTCGATGCGTTCGCCGCTGAGGGGCTGACGACGAGCCGTGGGATTCGACGAGTGTTCAGGGCGTCGTGAACCGAGTCGTTAACGGGCTCGTCAACGTAATCAAGGAGCGCGACCATTTTCCGGACCTCAATCGCCGGCTCCCCTCGGAAAGTGTTAATGCGCGCTCCGTAGTACGCATTGTCGAGCAGGGCCGAACACATCGTCGAGTACGGCTGGCTGAAGGAGGCAATGAAGGACGACATTCGCCGTTAGGCGTCGCGGCAGTGATGGCGCGTTACGAGGCAAGGGACTCGCTGCAATTCTCATCGTTTGCTTGCCGCTACTTGTTCATCTAGCTAATGTTCATACAGTAAGAAATTATAGTTCATTCAATGAAATTGGCTGCATGTCCACGATCTGAAGGCCGCGAAACCGCATGGTTGCGTATGACCCTCTGGCGGCCAGGTGCAGAGTTTGTTACGCAAGATCTACTAGGAACAGGGAGCCGCAATGAGACTGGCACTTGGAGCTGTCCGCAGTACTTCCCCCGAGATGCTGCGCTACGCACGGCAAATTGGCTACTCCGAAATAGTTGTCAACACACCGCAGGACCTGCCCGGCGACGGTTCTTGGCAAGCATCGGACCTACGCTCAATGATTACCAGAATCCACGATCATGACTTGAGTGTTGCTGCGATCGAGAACACTCCCTTGAGTTTCTATCAGGACATCATTCTCGGCGGAGATCAGTGGAAGATGCAGACGGATCGGTACAAGGACACGATCCGGGCTGTGGGTGATGCGGGAATCCCCATCATGGGCTTTCATTGGATGGCCAACGAGGTATGGCGCACCAGCTTGGATCTGACGGGTCGTGGTGGTGCGCGGCTCACTGCCTTTGACTACGGGTCGCTCAAGAATCCCGAGACGCCCACTCACGGGCGCGTTTATGAGCGAAGTGAGGTCAGGTCGAACTTCGATCGGTTCATGGGCGACATTCTCCCGGTGGCCGAGGCCGCGGGAGTGCAAATGGCGCTCCACCCAGACGACCCTCCGGTGGAGTCCCTTGGTGGAATTCCGCGCCTATTCTGGAACGCCGATGAGTTGGACAATGTCGTGCGGCAATATGAGTCAAGCAGTGCGTTCGGACTGCAGTTCTGCCTCGGAACCGTGTCTGAGATGGGCCCCGGTGCCGCCGAGGTTCTCGAGGGCTTCGTCCGCCGAGGGGCCGTGCGATATGTCCACTTCCGCGACGTGCTCGGATACGTGCCAAAGTTCCACGAAGCCTTTCTCGGCGAGGGGAACCTTGATCCCGTGGCCATTCTGCAGATGCTCATCGACCTTGATTTCTCAGGCTTCCTGATCGATGATCACGTTCCCTTGCTTGATGGTGATCCTGAAGTCGACGCGGACTGGGTCAAGAGCGACTACGCATATCGAGGACGCGCCTACGCGAATGGCTACTTGCAGGGAATGGTTGCAGCAATCAGCGGAGCCAAGAGCTGATGAGCCCCGAGCCGTGGATGCAAGGCGCACGGTGCTTGAGCGGCGAATCTAGTTGCCCTTGAGCGATGCACTCACCACTTGTGCTTCGAGTAGGACAGCACGGCCAATCTCCTTGGCTCGGGCCTGAGAGAGTCGAGCTTCCGGAAGGCTTACGGATATCCCCCCGACCGGTACACCGGAAGGGCCGATGATTGCTGCACCGATGCACGCGACTCCCGTTGCCGTCTCGCCTTGCTCGATCGCCCACTGGCGCCGGCGAACGGCCGCGACTTCGGCCTTGAGCTTGCGGGGATTCCGGGACTCGAGGGAGACCTTCTCTGCGAGGGGATCGGCGGCTGGGAGGGCTGCGAGCACTGCCCGGCCCAGCGCCGTTGTGGCGAGAGGCGCCTCATCGCCAGGTGTTTCCCGTGCGGCCAGCGGCTGCGGGCTCTGAAGGATCTCTATGTACGTGAGTCGACCCTCGAACAGTTCGGCCAGATTCGTGGTCTCCATGAACTTGCCGTGCAGGCGGACGAGGGACGGCATTGCCAGCACCCTAAGTGCGTCATGGCGACCATTCCTATGGATGCTGAAGAACGTCGGACCCAGTGACCACTGGCCGCTGGTCCGGTCTCGGATGGCGAAACGATGGGACTCCAACGTCATGAGAATCCGATACGTCGCGGATCGGCTGAGTCCGGACCTGAGCACGAGGTCATTGAGAGATGTCGGCCCGTGCTCGCCAAGGTAGGCGATGATCTTGAGCGCGTTCGCGACGACTGCGATCTCGTATCTTCCCGCATTCGTCTCCGCGTCAATCGGGTCCTGTGACACAGTTGGCAGCCTACAGACTCGAAGCCGTCTTCAGCCGCTGAGGAACCTGCATTGAATAGGGGCTCAGTGAGCGTCTGCCAGATCTCGATTCTCAAAGCCGGATTCGAGTAGTTGAGCCACCGTGATGGCCGGCAAAAGAAATCACCGGTGGTCGAAACGTGGTGTTGCTGGTTGCCAATTCCTTGGAGACCCAACGGAGGGTCAATGAAGTCGATAGTGGAGTGCATGACGGAACCCCTGGCTCTGGTGGGTGAATCGCCTCTGTTCTTGGCGGAGCACGAGACAATCCTCTGGGTCGACTTGCTCTCCGGGGTGCTCTTTTCCACGGACGCCACAACCGGTGCCACAAGCAAATCAGAGTTTCAAGGATCTGCGCTGGGTCCTCCCCGCCGAACGGTTCACGGCGAAATCGTTCTCGTTGTTGATCGCGACCTTTGGAACCTGGGAAGTCCTGGCTCAGGAGTGAGGAGCCATCTGGCGACTTTCGCGATCGACGCGGGTCTACGGCCAAATGACGGTGCGTGTGATGCCAGCGGCCGATTCTGGGTCGGATACAAGCGCTCTGACGGATCAGCAGACGGAATTCTCGTCACACTCATTGACCCGGCGGCACCCGCCATGGTGATGTCCAATCTCGAATTGCCGAATGGCCTGGCTTTTGCCGGAGATGGGGAATCCGCATTCTTCGTCGATTCGCTGAAGCGGACGATATATCGGATCGAACGCTTGGGCGACAGTTCTGGGCCGAGCGTGGCGCCTTGGGTCATCACGCCGAAAGAGTACGGATTGCCGGATGGAATTGCTCTTGACGACGAAGGTGGGCTCTGGGTCGCGATGTGGGGAGGAGGCGTCGTACTGCGATACGGACCAGATGGTCAGATCGCAGGCGAGCTAAGAATCCCGGTGTCTCTGGTGACAGCCGTCTGCTTCGGGACGCACGGAGAGCTCTACATCACGACGAGCCGCTTCGACCTCGATTCCACTGAGCAACCGCAGGCTGGAGCACTATTCAGGGCGCAGACGTCCTTTCATGGCGCGCCAATCTTTGACTTCGATCCTGAATCCCTGTCGACGGGTTGATGCAAGTGGCGGAGCCATCCCGCCGCAAAGTGAGTTTCTGAGTTCGAGGCCCGGGCGAGAATTCCCATGCGGCAGTTGTTGATCACAGGGAATTCATCCCGAGGAACAGAGTTACCAAAAAGTGCTTGACAGGATGCTCCAAAGTAGGTGTAACGTTCCACCTACTCCGAGCGGTCACCGTGGCCTTCCTCGGTTGTTGGGTTCACGATTCTGACTGGTGAGTGATGATCCAGTCTCCAATTTGGAGGTTTCATGAAGAATTCACTGCGGAAGTTCGCAGTCTTGACCGTGGCGGCAGGAGTCGCCATGACCGCTTCAGCTTGCTCGGGAAGCACCTCCTCAGAGGCTGCATCCGCGAGTGCTCCTGCGGCTGCCTCGGCTCCCGCAGCGGAGTCGGCGGCGCCGGCGGAGTCTCTGCCGCCATTCTGGTACATCAACGTTCTTCAGTCCTATGACCTCTACAACCAGGCTCAGGCCTTGTTCGAGGAGTCCGCGGGCGCTATTGGCTACGAAGCCAACACCGCTGGAAGCGCAAAGGTGGACGTTCCGGAGCAGATCACCTTGATCAAGCAGGCGATCGCTTCGGATGCAAAGGTCATCATCTACTGCAATCTCGACCCGGCGACATACGACGCCACGATCAAGGAAGCGCAGGCCAAGGGCATCGTGATGATCACCACTGGTGGTTGTGTTGACGAGGTGTCCGACTACTCAATTGGTACAGATAACGCCACCTTCGGAGAATCTGCAGCACAGGCAATCGCAGATCAGCTCAGTCCCGATGCGAAGATCATCGTCTTTGCAACAAACGAATCAGTGCCCAATCAGGTCGCTCAGATCAATGCGTTCAAGGACTACGCCGCTGCGAACTTCCCGGGCATGGAGGTTGTGTCCGTCGAATACACGAACGCTGATGCGGCCGAGGCTGCTACGAAGATCGCAAGCGCAGTGACCGCATACCCGGAGGCGAATGCATTCTGGTTCGTTGAAGGAGCGGGCCTGTCAGCAGTTCCGAAGTCGCTGGAGCAGGCCGGCAAGAAGCCGGGTGAGATCTTCGTGCTCGGCGTTGACTCGACGCCGGAGACGTTGGCAGCAGTGGAAGATGGCTGGGTCTCATCGACAATCGCACAGTGCTTCTTCTATGCCACGCCTTTCGCGGCCGAACTGGGCCTGAAGAAGTTGAACGGTGAAGGACCGACTCAGCAGTCGTGGCCGGTGGGCGTGGTCCCGGTATCGAAGGCGGATCTTCCCTTCGCTGGATGCCCTGAGTCCGCGTACCCCACGCTTAACTAGTCATTCACAGCGCTGGTGCGGCCCGACTACGGCAATGTTTGCCGTGGTTCGGGCCGCACCAGCGGAGCGGGAAGTCAGCAAGGCCTAGATCGGGAGTGAACGTTGTGGCCGAGGAAGCAAAATGGGCAGCAGATTCGAGCGGAGCACTTGAAGTGACACTTGTGGATGAGAGGTCAGAGGAATTGGCGAATCCTAGAACGCCCGCTCTTCGGGTCACGGGTGCCTGGAAGTTGTTCGGCCACGTGACTGCTCTGGCGGATGTCAGCCTCGACGCTTACCCGGGGGAGATTCTCGCGGTCGTCGGAGACAACGGCGCGGGCAAGTCAACCCTTGTGAAGTCCATGTCGGGCGTATACCGGCTCGATAGGGGACAGATCTCCGTCGATGGTCGCGATATTGCGCGAGCGGATCCTCGGTTGATGGGACGGCTCGGATTGTCGACCGTCTTCCAAGACCTAGCCCTCGTTGAAACGCTCGACGTTGCGACGAACATGTACCTCGGACAGCCACTCCTGCGGTGGGGCATCCTGCAGCAGAAGTCCGCAATGTGGGACGGTGCTGCCGACACGCTCCGCGACCTTGGCGTGAGACTCCCGTCGGTGCGCATCCCGATCGGAGAGCTGTCGGGAGGACAGCGTCAGAGCGTGGCAATAGCAAGGGCCGTCTTGGCGAACAACCCGATACTCCTACTGGATGAGCCCACCGCAGCACTTGGAGTGCGCGAGACAGCGCAGGTGGCAAACATCCTTCAGCAGCTGCGCGCACGAGGTAAGGCGATCATCGTCGTCAGCCATGACCTGGAATTCGTGTTTCACAACGCGGATCGCGTTCAGGTTATGCGCCTGGGCGCAGTGCAGGGAGTCCGAAGCATCAAGGACACAACCCGGGAGGAAGTCATTTCACTCATCACCGGTCTCAAGTCGGATGACAATGATGGAGGTGCATCGTGAGGCGCGAAACAGAGGCGAGTGACGAGCTAGGATCGCCATCCGGCTTGGCCGTATCCGACACGCAAACGAATCACATTGCTCGAGCAGCGACGTCGCTTTCATGGCGAGCGAGGGTGACATCGAGCCTCGCCTTGCCGGTGTTGACCGTGATGATTCTCATCGTGGCGCTCGGTTCTCTGAAGACGCCTCTATTTCTTGCTCCCGACACATGGTCCAACATTCTGCGAGCATCCAGTTTCGTCATCATTGTTGCCTGCTTTGAGGCTCTCGTCATGATTGCGGGAGGTCTCGACCTGTCCGTCGGCGCATCGTTCCTTGCGGGTGCGATGACATCTGCGTATCTCGTGACGGCTACCGAATCAATTGCGTTGGCTTTCGGCGGTGCACTCGTTGTTGGTTTGGCTATCGGATTCGTGAACGGTCTGCTCACCAGCTGGCTCATGATCTCCCCGATTATCGCCACTCTCGGCACATTATTTGGAGTGGGTGCCATTGTCATCACCCTCAGTGGTGGAGTGTCGATTGGCCCGCTACCTGACAACTTCAGCCAGATCGGAAACATCAGCCTCGGCCCCATCCCCGGCGTGTTTGTCTATGCGATCGTCATTGCGGTCATGGTGCATGTGGTCCTGGAATACACCGATTGGGGCACGCGCATCCGTGCCATCGGTGGAAACAGAGAAGCCGCCATCAAAGTTGGAATCAATGCTCGCCGTACGGCCATGAGCGTTTATGCAATGACCGGCATGTTCAGTGCTCTCGCTGGGCTGCTGCAAGCGGCAAGCTTGGGATCGGGCAGCCCCTCGTTCGGCATTGGCATGGAGCTGAAAGTCATCGCGGCAGTCATCATCGGGGGAGTGAGTATCTACGGTGCAATTGGCACTATCCCTGGCGTTGTCGCCGGTTCAATGCTCTTGTCCCTCATCACGGTCGGTCTGGTGCTTCTCAGAATCTCGGGAAGCATGCAGAACTTCTTTGTTGGCCTCGTCCTCATCATTGCGGTGGTGATTGACCGCTTCCGTAAGGAGCGCATGTTCAAGGCATCCGTGGACAAAGTGGGAGGTACGCAATGACCGCCGTCGCTCTCACCTCAGGAAGTTTCGGCTCGTCTGACGCGACGATCGAGTCGATCGAGGGCTGGGCACTCGGTGCTGGCTCGTCCCTGCCCGGCCTCTTGCTGATACGAATCACCGACAGCCGCGGACTCAGCGGCACTGGTGAAACCCACTATGTACCTGAAGCATGCTGGGCCAGCATCGAGGCATTGTTCGCGCCCAGACTCCTCGGTCGAACCCTGTCGGATCTGGGCAGCTTCTTCGCGGAATCCCTGTCGGCGCTGCGCAGACTCGTCGGAATGGGAGCAGAGTACCGAGCACTCTCCGCTGTGGATGTGGCGTTGTGGGATCTCGCCGCAAGATCCGATGGAGTGCCCTTGAGGCGATTCCTCAACAACGACAGCAGTGACGCAGTGACGGTCTACAACAGTTGTGTCGGCCCGAGCTATACGTCGACAGCACGGGTACCGGGCGATGGGAATTTCGATTTGACTGACCCGCGTGACGATTATGCGGCATGGATGTCAGACGCTGGCGCGCTGGCACATGAGCTCGTTGACCTGGGCTTTTCGGCGATGAAGCTCTGGCCCTTCGATGCTCTGGCCAAGAGAGTGGGCGGGGAGGTGCCAACTGCTGATCAGCTTGAGGAGGCGTGTCGTCCCCTGCGCCAGATACGTGATGCTGTTGGAGACCAGATTGACATCATGATCGATGGCCATGGGCTTTGGACGCCAGCCGGTGCCGTCGCTGTTGCGGAAGCCTGTTCGGTCTTCAAGGTCCGCTGGATCGAGGACCTCGTGCTTGCGCATCCACTCGACGGGCTGCGAACTCTCAGAGCCAATACCGACCTGCCGATTCTGGCCTCGGAGTACCTGGCGTCGGTCGAGGAGTACTCCGAGCTGCTTGAAGCGAAAGTGGCCGACATCGTGATGATCGATCCGACATGGGCTGGGGGGATCTCACACGGAATGCGGCTGGCCGGCATGGCGGCCGAAGGCGGACTCAACGTCTCGTACCATGACTGCACCGGTCCGGTGACCCTGCTCGCGGGTGCAACGATGGCGAGCGCGATCCCAAACCATGACATTCAGGAGTTGGCCCGCGGGCTTTTCAATTATGCCTACCCAGACCTCGTTGACTGGGACTGCGTTCTTCGGGACGGCCGCCTGCATCTAGGTGACGCACCGGGACTTGGCATCGAGATCAAGGCAGACCTGTCAGAGCGTCAGGGCATTTCCTATCGCCGATTGGATCGGCGTTGAGCACACGACTAGACGGCTCATTCGCGATTGCCGGCGTCTGGCAGGAAACCAATACCTACGGCCCAAACGAAACGACACTCGCTGATTTTGAACGGTTTGAATTGGTGGCGGGCGAACATGTGGCTGCGGCTCATGCGGGTGTGCAGTCGGTTATCGGCGGGGCCATGGAGGAATTGGGCAGTTCAGTACGGTTCGGGCTGTCTGCGGCGGCGTGGCCGTCTGGTTTGGTTACCCGAAAAGCTGCCGAAACATTGATCTCGCGATTTGAGTGCGAATTGCAGCGTCTTGGGCCCACTCAGGGGCTGGTGGTGAATCTCCACGGCGCAATGGCGGCTGAGGGAGTTCCGGATGTCGAGGCGGAACTCATCGAGGCGGCACGGGAAGTTGTCGGTGACGTGCCAATCGTGGCCGTCTTGGATTTTCATGCAAATCCATCTGAACGGCTGCTCGGCTCCCTTGACGGAGCGGTCGCTTACACCACGTTTCCGCATGTAGACATGTTCGAGCGCGGCGTCGAAGCTGGGCAACTCGTGCGCGTCCTTGCTCAAACGGGGCGGCGACGGGGGATTCGTTTCATCAAGAAGCCGATACTGACCAGCCCCCTATCCCAAGGAACCGCAGACGGCCCCATGAATGAACTCATGCGCGCGGCTGCGGCAGCCCCTCCGGGAGTTCGAGCCTTCATCACGCCGGGATTCCCGTACAGCGATGTCAGCAGAGCAGGCATGAGCATCATCGTCAATCAGCTTGATGACGATGACAGCAAGGCTAGGAGCTTTGTCAGACTCCTCGAATCCACCGTCGCTGACCATGTCGAGGAGTTTGGGATTCCGGCAGTGGGGCTAGCGACAGCATTCGAGCGGTTGCGCGGATGCACTGGTCGAACAATGTTGGTGGACGTGGGCGACAACATTGGCGGGGGGTCGAGCGGTGAGTCAACGGCACTCCTTGCTGGCCTTCTTTCGCTGGGGGACCGACGCAGCATCCTGACGATCTGCAGTCCGCGACTAGTTGCCGCGGCCGTAGACGAGGGAGTCGGGGGAATGGTTCATGTGCCCTCTGGCGCTGGGTCAGGTGAACACCAAGGGTTGCAGTCAAGTGTCGACTTCACCGTTGAGCGATTGGCTGACGGGAGGTACCAAGCAGCTGGCCACTGGATGGGCGGCCGCGTGTTCGAGATGGGCCCAACAGCGGTGCTCGCTCGCGAGGGGTTGCGGCTCATCGCAACCACAGTTGCAACCCCTCCTTTTCATCTCGAGCAGTTGACGAGCCTGGGTCAAGATCCTGAGGCCTTTGACGTGCTGACTGCGAAGGGAGCGCTCGCCTGGCAAGACGCCTACCGAGATCTCGTAGATCAGACGATCTATGTCGATACCCCTGGGCCGACCGCGGCCTTTCCAGAAGACATGCTGCGCACTCAATCCTTCGGAGCTGATGGCGCTGATTGGGTGTTTCCAGGAGGAACCGGACGCAGGTAACGCGTTGATGAACCACGTGAGAGGGGAGCGAGCGCGGGTGCGGGCAGGACGATCGAGTAGGCGAACAAATTGATTCATTCTCGACGGCAGGAAGTTGTGAATTCATGACCTCGGATACGAGCATCAACAGAAACCTCCAATACGGGAAGAGTGAGGCCGCGCATCGGGATCGGCTCAAGGTGATTCCCGGTGGCGTCAACTCGAATGTGAGACTCACCTCTTCACCTGTGCCATTAACGTTCGTGCGCGGATCGGGTTCACGTATCTGGGATGTAGACGGAAATGAGTACGTCGACTACGCCATGGGCATGGGGCCGCATATTCTTGGCCACGCCCCAGATGCCGTTACAAGTGCTATCGAAACGGCCGCGAAGCGTGGTCAGTTATTCGCGGGTCAGACGCAAGAAGAGGGGGCGCTGGCCGGGATCCTCGTCGAAAGATTCGACTGGATCGATCAGGTCCGGTTCGGGCTTTCGGGATCAGAGATGGATCTTCTCGCGATACGAATTGCGAGAGCAGCAACGGGCCGTCAACGTGTGGTGAGATTTGCTGGGCACTATCACGGTTGGCTCGACCCCTTGTTCGTGATGCCACGGGAAGGTGACGACTCGGCGTTCTCGCTCACTCCTGGCCAGTCGAGCGCTTCGGCCGAAGACATCATCCAGTGTCCGTGGAACGACATCGGCGTGTTGACGGCACTAGTTGCGCAGCACGCCAGCACTATCGCTGCGATTGTCATGGAGCCGATGATGTGCAACACCGGAGTCATCGCGCCAGCTGCAGGTTACCTAGAGGCAGTGAGAGAGCTCTGCACTCGAAATGGAATCATCCTCGTGATCGACGAAGTCATTACGGGATTTAGGACCGGGTTCACCGGCGAGCAGGGCCGCGTCGGAATCTATGGTGACCTGACCGTCTATGCCAAGGCAATCGCATCAGGCTATCCGCTCGCGGCGTTGGGCGGTCGTCGTGACCTCATGGAACTAGTCAACAGTGGCGGAGTAAACCACTCAGGTACCTACAACACAGGTTTGCTTCAGATGGTTGCAGGGCTTGCAACAGTTCAGCACCTTATCGAGACGGATCCGTATACCGCGATCAACGAGAAGGGCCGCAGCCTTCGTGATGCGATCAACTCGATGTCGCGTGAGTCCGGTGCGAGTCTGATTTGCGAGGGTCCTGGTCCGATGCTTCAGTTGCGTTTCGGAGCGCCTGATGCGGCGCATGACGCCACGAGTTTCAAGGCGAACAATGATGCGGGCATGCTCTGGGCGTTCATCGAGGCGTTGCAGTCTATGGGCGTGAGGCTGACGAGCAGAGGCCTCATGTTCCTGTCCGCGGCTCACACCGAGACTGATCTTGAAATCACTATCAATGGTGTTCGCCATGCTCTCGAATCCATACGTCACCATGAGGTGCACTAGTTGAGGTATCTCAGTTGATGGACTAGGCCGGTCAGGCCGATTCTCGTATGACCAGTGTCGTGTTCAGGCAGAGGGATGCACTTGGCTTGCCAGCATCTTCGAGGCGGGCGATGAGAAGTTCGGCGGCAGTTCTCCCCATTTCCCATGCGGGGACTCGGACTGTGGTCAATGAGGGGGAGACCTGCTCGGAGATGTCGAAGTCGTCGAAGCCAGCCACCGCGAGGTCGCTTGGGACCGAGAATCCAATGTCCGTTGCCGCTCGCATGGCGCCTATCGCCAAAAGGTCGCTTCCGCACACAACTGCCGTGGGGCGAGACTTGAGCGCAAGTAGTTTTCGAACCATCGGCACGGCGCTTGTCGGGGTCCAGTCGCCTTCGAAGAGACACAGATCTGGGTCAACCAGGATCTTGTGCCGGCGCAGTACTGTCTTGAAGCCGTCGAAACGCTGTTCCAGAACCGCCCAGGGAGTGCGGGCCGCGATAAAGGCAATTCGGCGATGCCCGTTTGAGATCAGATGCTCGACAAGTGCAGTTGTGCCACCGGCCTGATCTGCACGGACGGAGATAGCCCGAGGGGCAACGTCAAGGGTGTCGGTCTCGTCGAGAACCGCGTAGGGGACCGAACTCGCGTCGAGCCGTTGAAGGATCCGACGACGCCCCGCTCTCGCGCCGGAGAGTAAAACGCATGCAGCGTCTATGCGGTGTTCGTCGATGGGCGTCATGAGGTCGTCGACCCGGGACTTCATGCGGGACGCTTGAACGAGAACGCTGTAGCCGCTCTCGCGTGCGGCATCTCCGATACCTGCGAGGTAAAGACCGGTCAGTGGGTCTGCGAGAAACCGAAGGCTGTCGTCCAGTGCAAGGAGTCCGATTGTCCGCGTTCGTGTCGAACGCAAGGAGCGTGCGGCACTGTTCACCCGATACCCGAGAGACTCAATAGCTGTGTCGATGCTGTCGCGGGTCTCGGGCGAGAGGCGCTGCCAGCGGCCGTTTGCGTAATTCGAGACAGTAGAGAGGGACACCCCTGCCATGAGTGCGACATCGCGCATCGTTGGGCTTCGACGCTTGGTCACGCGCCCACTCCTCCCTTACTCACGCTCAATTCGCAGTTGGAATACTCCCACCCTAGGCCATATTCGCCGAGATCTGGGCTTGGGTGCATCGTTCTACCCAAAATTAGGTGTATCGATACACCTAATCTGATATGGTTTCGCGAATTGCGTGGAGATCGCAACGTCGGGGGTCGATCGACGGAGGAGAATGATCCGATGGACTGCGTTTCTTGTCGAGATCTGGTACCCCGCGTTCGCGAGCGTAATCTGGCCACGGTTCGGTGCGGATACCACCGGGCCGTTCTCAAATTCATCCGAGCATCTCGCTCCAATGCAATTACCGAAGCGCAGGCTTCTCGTGGGTCAGTAGTCGTTGGGGGGTACGCCGGTGTCCGGTGATCGGCTGGTATCTGCGCGTACTGCGATTGTGACCGGGGCTGCTCGCGGCATTGGACGGGCGATTGCGGTGCGGCTCGCTGCGGCAGGCGTCGCGGTCACAATCAACGATTGCTCGCACTCCGAGGAGTTGGAGTCGACGGCAAGATTGCTGAGATCAATGGGCTCCCGGTGTCTGATAGTTGAGGGCGACGTGACGATGGAGTCCGACGTGGAGTCGATCGCGAGCCGGACCCTGACGGAGTTCGGCGGGATTGACATATTGGTGAACAACGCAGCAATCGTGAACGTGCATGGAGACTGGACTGAGATCACGGTTGAGGAGTGGGATCGTGTCCAAGCCGTCAATCTCAGGAGTTGCTTCCTCACGCTTCGCTCCTGCCACTCAGCCCTGAGCACGTCCACGGCAGGACGAATCATCAACATCTCATCGATAACGGCGCTCACAGGTCAAGCACGAATCTTGCACTACGCGTCGTCAAAGGGTGGAGTTATGGCCTTCACTCGTTCGCTCGCGCGTGAGCTTGGCCCGGAGGGGATCACCGTCAATTCCGTGGTTCCTGGGGCCATCAAGACAGAGGCCGAGGTCGAGATATTTGGTGACCTGCAGGATGCGCCGACGATTCTTGAACAGCAAGCGATCAAGAGGCGGGGGATCCCCGAAGATGTTGCGGCCGCGGTGGCCTTTCTGGCGTCGGATGAGGCGTCCTTTATCACTGGGCAATCGATCGTGGTGGATGGCGGATGGGTGATGCACTGATGCTGTCTTTGTTGCATCCGTTCACAACGAGCCACCGCTCCGCGACATCGACGTCACGAGATGTTCTCCTCCCTCGTGCGGTGATTCGGGTTCCACGGTGAGTTGATGATCGAGCACATGGGAGGCCCTCTTGGCCGGATGATCGAGAGCACGCGGTGGTCAGACCGGCTGTCGTATGCCCATGACGCATCCCACTACCTCCTCGTGCCAGATGCTGTCGTGAAATTGTCCTCGACGGATGAAGTAGCCCACATCCTGAGGACTTGCACAAACAGCGGTCGGCGACTCACCTTCCGGTCTGGCGGCACGAGTCTGAGTGGACAAGGCCAGTCTGACTCACTCCTGGTTGACACCCGTCAGGGGTTTCGGAGGATCGAAGTCCTTGACAATGGCAGGCGGGTTCGGGTTCAGCCCGGGGCAACTGTGCGACAGGTCAACGCCCGGTTGGCATCTCACGGTTTCAGGCTGGGGCCGGATCCAGCGAGTGAGGCGGCGTGCACTATCGGCGGAGTCGTAGCCAACAATTCATCGGGCATGATTTGCGGTACCGAGTTCAACTCGTATCGCACGCTTGAGTCGATGGTCATGGTGCTGCCAAGCGGTTCCGTGATCGACACATCGCGGGTTGATGCGGATGAGTTTCTCAGCCGCGTCGAGCCGGAATTGCTCGCTGGGCTCATTCGATTACGCGATCGCGTCCGAGGAAATCCTCAATCGGTCGGCGATATCAGTCGACAGTTCTCGCTGAAGAACACGATGGGCTATGCCGTCAACGCATTCATTGATTTCACTGCTCCGACCGACATCCTTGCCCATCTGATGATCGGTTCGGAGGGAACGCTGGGGTTCATCGCTGAGGCCACGTTCCGCACCATCCCAGTGCTCCCACACGCGGTGACGGGATTCCTGGTGTTCCCAAACCTTGAACAGGCCACGGCTGCCTTGCCTGGACTGGTGGCCACGGGGCTCGCCGCAATCGAATTGCTGGACGCCAGATCACTGCGAGTGGCGCAACGCGACCCTGCCTCCGGCAGGGTGCTGCCGGACATGGTCATCGATCGGCAAGCAGCCCTGCTGATCGAGTTCCAAGAGATGACGGACGGGGCTCTGGGCGAGCGCATTGCTCATGCCTCAGGGCTGCTTGGGCGACTTCCCTTGCTGATGCCGGCGGAGTTAACACGGTCCTCCACCCTGCGGGGTGAACTTTGGCATGTGCGAAAGGGCCTGTACGCCGCGGTGGCGGGAAGCCGGCCTTCGGGCACCACTGCGCTGCTTGAAGACGTCGCGGTTCCGGTCCCTGCTCTAGCCGACACATGTCAGTCGTTGGTGACGATGTTTGACCGGCACGGCTATGAGGAGTCAGTGATCTTCGGCCATGCAAAGGACGGGAATATTCACTTCCTCCTGAATGAGCGCTTCGACCGACCCGCAGCCATGGAGCGCTACGCGGCCTTTACCGATGAGATGGTCGACCTAGTTCTCGGCCACGGTGGGACGCTGAAGGCCGAGCATGGAACGGGACGAATCATGGCGCCATTCGTTCGACGCCAGTATGGCGACGAACTTTACGAGGTCATGCGCGAGGTAAAGGCGATCTTCGATTCTGCGGGGATTCTCAATCCCGGCGTTGTCATCAGCGATGACGACCAGATCCACATCAGAAACCTGAAGACGACGCCCACTGTGGACGCAGAGATCGACCGTTGCGTGGAGTGTGGCTACTGCGAGCCTGTGTGCCCCAGCAAGGACCTCACGCTCACCCCCCGGCAGAGAATTGTCCTGCGACGGGAACGACAACGCGCCATCGAGAATGGCCAGTCGGAGCGAGTGCGCGAATTGGACGAATCGGCAGACTATGACCTCATCGACACCTGCGCCGCTGACGGGATGTGCGCGACGGCCTGCCCGGTCCTCATCGACACCGGCGCCCTGGTCAAGCGACTGCGAGCCGAGCGACGGATGCCGATCAGAAAGGCGATGTGGAGCACCGCGAGCCACGTCTGGGGCAGCGCCACTGTAGCCGCGGCCCAGGCGCTTAATGCCGCGTCGAGCATGCCGTACGCAGCTCGTGGAATCGCGAGGATCGCACGTGCAGTCGCAGGCCAGGACAACTTCCCCGCGTGGGACAAGTCGCTCCCTGCCGGTGGGAAAAGGCGCGTTGCCCGCAACGAGTCCTCGCCCGCCGCGGTGTACTTTCCCTCGTGCGTCAACACAATGTTCGGGGCCGAGGTCGGGACGATCGGTGTGCAGGCGGCCTTGGTCGAACTGTGTGACCGAGCGGGGATCTCGCTGCGTGTTCCTGCGGGAATCGCTTCGACATGCTGTGGAACGCCCTTCAAGTCCAAAGGGATGACCCGTGGACATCGGCGGATGCAGGCTCGCATGAGCCAGTGGCTTTGGACCAGCACAGAACAAGGTCGCCTGCCGGTGGTGTCGGACGCAACGTCGTGCGTTGAAGGCATTGAGGCGATTGTCGACGAGGTTGAACGCACCCGAGGTAGGCGCATCACAGTTCTCGATGCCGTCCAGTTCGCGGCCGACACGCTATTGCCACGGATAGACGTGCTCACGCTCCTCCCGACTTTGGCACTCCATCCCACATGTTCGTCCACGAGACTGGGACTGAATGGCGCTCTGATGACTGTCGCGCAGGCAATTGCGGTGGAGGTGTCAGTCCCAGACGACTGGGGATGCTGTGGTTTCGCGGGAGACCGTGGCCTCCTGCATCCGGAGCTCACCGAGTCGGCCACCGCGAGCCAAGGGAACTGGATCCGAGACCGGGACTTCAGTGCATATGCATCCAGCAACCGAACCTGTGAGATTGCCATGACACGCGCCACCGGTCGGCCGTACCGGCACATCCTCGAAATCCTTGCGGACTCGATCCTCACAGTCGGGATGAACGACCGCGCCATCACCACTCCAGATTGGAAGTCCTCCTCATGAAATTCGCCAGAATCGGCGCTGTGGGATTCGAGCGCCCGGCAGTGATGACCGCAGCAGATGCCTACGTAGATATAGGTGAGCTCACGACCGATGTGGACGGAAACTTCCTTCGCGGACTTGATGTGTCTGCCCTCGCCGCCGTTGTATCCGAGAAAGTGGCTTCGGGGCTCGAAGTCCCACTCGACGGGCAGCGAGTTGGCTCGCCCATCGCGCGGCCGCATCAGATCCTGTGCATCGGCCTGAACTACGCGGACCATGCGCAGGAGTCGGGAATGCCGATCCCTCAAGAGCCGATCGTGTTCAACAAGGCACCGAACACACTCATTGGACCTAACGACGATGTTGTCATCCCACGTGGCGCCATGAAGACCGATTGGGAGGTGGAACTCGGCATCGTCATCGGCTCTCCGTGCCGGTACCTTGCCAGCCCCGAAGAAGCCCGAACACACATCGGAGGCTTCGTCTTGGTGAACGATGTGTCCGAGCGGGAGTTTCAACTGGAGCGTGGTGGCCAGTGGGTCAAGGGCAAGTCGTGCGAAACGTTTAACCCCTGCGGTCCGTTTCTCGCAACCCCGGACGAATTCGATGATGTTCTGGGCCTATCGATGTGGCTTGACGTGAACGGCGAGCGTCGTCAGACGGGATCCACGAGCACGATGATCTTCGACGTCCCGTTTCTGGTGTGGTACCTGAGCCAGTTCATGGTCTTGGAGCCCGGCGACTTGATCAACACGGGTACTCCGCCCGGCGTCGGGATGGGGATGGCTCCGCCGCAATTCCTGAACGTCGGTGACGTGATGGAGTTGGGAATCGACGGGCTGGGCAGCCAACAACAGCGAGTGATCCGGGCCTCGTGAGATGCGGAACGTAGCTGCGAAAGCCTGGGCCAGTCCTCTGCCGACTTCGTTCGTAGAAGTGGTGCTGTGATGCGCTTCGTTTCAGACTTCTCGGAGGGGTCGCGCGAAGGCCGGGATCTCCTCGGCGGCAAGGGGGCGAATCTTGCGGAGATGACCAGGCTTGGCCTGCCAGTGCCGCCGGGATTCACCATTACGACGGCGGCATGCCGGCAGTTTCTGGAGCGGGGAACAGAGCCGGAGGTTCTGCGAGTCGAGGTGACGATGGCGATGCGTCGACTTGAGGATGCCGTCGGCCGGCGGTTCGGCGACGTTCGTGACCCGCTGCTCGTGAGTGTTCGGTCCGGGGCGAAGTATTCGATGCCGGGGATGATGGAAACGGTCTTGAACGTTGGGCTGAACGACTACTCAGTGGAGGGGCTCGCTTCGACAACCGGCGACGCCCGTTTCGCTTGGGATTCATATCGTCGATTGGTCCAGATGTTTGGCAAGACGGTGCTGGGCATCGACGGCGAACTTTTCGCGGCGACCCTGGAGGAAGCAAAGGCCAGATCCTGTGTCATCGATGACGCTGATCTCGGCGCGGCGGCCGTGTGCGAACTTGTGTCGGCATACAAGGACATCGTCTTGGCGGAGTCGGGGGCGGCATTTCCTCAAGACCCGCGCGAGCAGTTGGACATGGCGGTGCGGTCAGTTTTCTCTTCCTGGAATACCGATCGGGCGAGGTTGTATAGGCGGCGCGAACGCATCCCTCATGATCTGGGGACAGCCGTGAATATCTGCGCAATGGTCTTCGGCAATCTTGGCGAAACTTCAGGAACTGGCGTGTGTTTCACCCGTAACCCTGCAACTGGCCATTCGGGCGTGTACGGGGACTACCTGATAAACGCTCAAGGGGAGGATGTCGTCGCGGGGACTCGCAACACGCTCACTCTGGATGATTTCGCCGAGGTGGACGAGGCTGCCTACAGCGAACTTCGGTCGGTGATGCGAACACTCGAGACTCACTATCGGGATCTGTGCGACATCGAGTTCACCGTTGAGCATGGCAAACTGTGGATGCTCCAGACTCGGGTTGGCAAGCGCACTGCCGCGGCTGCATTTCGCATCGCGACCCAGTTGGTCGACGAGGGCCTGATCACCATGGACGAGGCCTTGAGCCGGGTCTCTGGCCCACAACTTGCTCAGTTGATGTTCCCCCAATTCGACCCTGCGGTCGTGCGCGAATCCGTCGCGAGGGGGATGCCGGCCTCGCCAGGTGCGGCAGTGGGGAAAGCCGTCTTCGATTCCGCCACCGCAGTCGCCATGGCCGCGGATGGCTACGACGTAGTTCTCATACGGCGCGAAACCAATCCCGACGACCTTGAGGGCATGATCGCGGCGAAGGGCATTCTCACCTCTAGGGGTGGGAAGACCTCCCATGCCGCTGTCGTGGCACGTGGAATGGGCACGACGTGTGTATGCGGAGCCGACGATCTCGACATTGACGTGAACGGGAGGGTGGCACGAGCAGGGGGCCTCGTCATTGTTGAGGGGGACATTGTCGCGATCGATGGATCCACTGGTGAAGTGTTCGTGGGGAACGTGGCCGTTGTCCCGTCACCGGTGGCTCGTTACCTCGAGCGGGGACTTCAGGCAGCCCTTGAAGGCGCTGACGAGGGGACCGCTGCTCTCGTGTGCGCGGTGGACAGGCTTCTCGCCCACGCCGATGTCGTCCGCCGCCTGACGATTCGTGCGAACGCGGACACCGCGGAAGACGCGGTGCGAGCACGAACTATGGGAGCCGAAGGTATCGGCTTGTGCCGAACCGAGCACATGTTTCTCGGTGACCGTCGAATCATGATCGAGCGTGTGATCCTCGCGGACACCGCTGACGACCGGAGCGCCGCACTCGGTGACCTGCTACCGCTCCAGCGCCAGGACTTCACCGATTTGCTCGCTGCGATGAACGAAATGCCCGTCACGATCCGGCTGCTGGACCCCCCTCTGCACGAATTCCTGCCCGATCGGGCAACCCTCATGGTGGGGATAGCCAGGGCCGAGGCGGTCGGATTGGATACGGCGGATGACCTTCGACTGCTCGCGGCGGTGGAGAGACTGCACGAGTCCAATCCCATGCTCGGGCTACGCGGAGTGCGCCTCGGACTGATGGTTCCTGGGCTCTTTGCGCTTCAGGCTCGCGCAATCGCCGAAGCTATGGCCTCGCTGATCGAGTCAGGGGCGAGCCCTCGAGTGGAGATCATGGTGCCGCTGGTGGGCTCTGTGATGGAACTGCATCTCGTCCGGGATGAAATCAGTCGCGTCATCGCTGAGGTCGCCACTGCGCGAAGCCTTGTCCTGTCAATACCCATCGGCACAATGATCGAACTACCCCGCGCAGCCCTGACGGCTGGTCGGATTGCCGAAGCCGCAGAGTTCTTTTCCTTCGGTACAAACGACCTGACCCAGACGACGTGGGGCTTCAGTCGGGACGACGTTGAAGCGGCCTTCTTCGCCGCCTACCTCGAAAAGGGCATCTTCACGGTGTCTCCGTTCGAAACCCTTGACGCTGATGGCGTCGGAGAGCTCATCACCACTGCCATCACACGCGGTCGTGCCACCCGGCCTGACCTTCACCTCGGCGTCTGCGGCGAGCATGGAGGCGATCCAGAGTCAATTCACTTCTTCCATGCCGCCGGGCTCGACTACGTCTCGTGCAGCCCATTTCGCATTCCGATCGCGCGCCTGGAGGCGGGCCGTGCAGCGCTCGCCGGTGAACGCGGATGAGGCGATGAGCCGGCTGGTGCGAGGCGGCCACAGCCCTGTCTCTGCCAGTGGCGGGGCACTGACTCACACATCCGTGAGTCAGTGCGTGAAAAGGCACCGGCATTTCCGCTAGGGCATTGACAGCGTGCGTGGATCAAGGTTCACTAAGTCCGAGAGTACTGGAAACGATTCCAGTGCCCTTCCGTGAAAGGCGGTGAACCCGAGTGGTCTCGCGAGCACGGGCGTCTTGGCTTCGAAGGGTGCTCGATGAGCGCCCGCAGCAACCTCGTCGAGATGTGTCTCGGATGGACACTTCCGGCCCGGACTTTTCCTTGCAGATGCTGTCCGTGCCGATACCCGATGCGCTCACGATTCGCCCCGAGCGGGGGAGCATGTGCTCGGTCCTTGCACGTGGAAGAGACGGGGCAGGCGCATGCGGGCTTCAGCCTCACGAGCCTCGTACGGGCCTCAAGCGATGACCGGCAGGAATATCGGCAATCGCAAGCGTGTCGCCGTCGGCGGGATCCGGTACGAAGCGAACAGCTTCTCGGCCATTGAATGTCCTGAGACAGTATTCGAAGAGCAGTTCATTCGCCGCGGTCGCGCGGTTCTTGCCGCCGCACCGGCGAACAGTGAATTCTTCGGCGCTCGGAGCGTGTTCGAGGCAGCAAGCGACGTCGAGGTGGTCGGCCTGCTCGATACATATCCAGGCTGTGGATCCCCTGTGCCGCATGGAGCGTACGAGCGATTACGGAACGAGTTCGTATCCCTCCTCCGAGATGCGCAGCCCGTCAATGGCGTTTTGCTTTCGTTGCATGGCGCGATGGCGACGGATGAAGAGGATGATGTTGAAGCCGACCTCATCCGAGCAGTTCGCGCCATCGTGGGGCACGAGGTCCCGCTGATCGTCAGCATGGATTTGCATGCTGCGGTGAGCGAGTCGACCGCATCGATGCTTGATGGCCTCATAGGGTTCAAGACTTGCCCTCACACGGATTATGAAGAAACGGGTCGTCGGTCCGCAGAGCTGCTGCTCGATGCCGTTCGCGGAGCTTCAAGTCCAGCAGTGTTTCTTGAGCCTGTCGCGATGATCACGGCAGCGGAAGCGCATGACACGAACACAGGGCCCCTTTCCTCACACATGAACCATGCGCAGTCCTTAGTTGATGGTTCCAGCGTGTTGGATGTGAGCATCTTCGCCGCTCAGCCTTGGCTAGACGCAGAGCGGACCAGATGGACTGTGACGGTTACCTACGATCGCGCAGAGTGCGGAGGGCAAGCGAGAGCGCGATCGATTGCGCGCACCGTTGCCACGGATTTGAACGCGGACATCGGCTCCTTCAGGGTGAGAAAGACCGCCGTCGGTGACATTTGGCAGAGCGTTCTCGCGTTCACGGCGGGACCGGTGCTCGTCGCGGACAGTGGAGATTCCCCGTCCGCCGGAGCCGACGGTCACAGCTTGGACTGCCTATCGCGCCTGATTGGCGAGGGCCTGCCCACGGTCCTCGCGACGATGACCCACCCCGAACTATCCATTGCCGCGAGCCACTCCCCGACAGGTGCCTGGATGAATGGAGAACCACTTGCCCCGTCGGTCGAAGTGATCGCAGCCGCATCGGGACGGTTCGAACGTCGCTACCCTGCGGGCCCGGTGGACGTCGGATCCTGCGCGGTCGTGCGGGTGCACAACGCCACAGTGGTCATCACGGAGCGCCCAGCCATGATGCTCGACACGAGTTTGTTCGACCACGTTGGTCTCGATCCAGCGAATTTCGCCGTCGTGCAGGTCAAGTCGGCTGGCGGATTCCGCGCACATTGGACATCGATCTCGGACCGCATCGTTATCGTCGACAGTCTCGGCGGGTCGAGCAGTCGCCTCACTGAACTTCCCTTCCACAAGATCAGTAGGTCTTCGTGGCCGTTTAGCGAACGCCAAACCGTTCAGTCTGGAGAGCTGCCATGAGCATCAGGAAGTTAGGCATCGAGGAGATGGCCTCCGGCTTGCGGGCTGCGGTGCACACGGGAAACACGACACCCCCCGTCGGGAACTGGGTGAACGGCCGGGTTGTCGCGGTGCTCGGCTCGCCAGAAGACGGGACGACAACCAGCATGGCATTCGGCATGAGCGCCTTGCCCAAAGGAGCGAGCACTCCGTGGCACAGTCATGAGGCAGAGGAATTCGCCTACATCATCAGTGGCGAAGGGCGGATTTCGATTGGAGACGAGTCAGTGATAGTCAGTGCTGGTGAGGCTGTCATCACGCCCTCGAATCTGCCGCATATGACAAGTGCCGCCGCGGATCAGGAACTCATCGTGATGTGGATGTATGCACCTCCCGGGAGCGAAGTGCGATGGCTATCCGAGAATCCGACGGAGGGATCCTGATGAACGAATATCGAACAGTAGATGCGAAACGCCCTTGGTCGGCACTCATTGCATACAGCAGGGCGGTCCGCCGCGGGGCTGTCATCGAAGTTGGCGGCACCAGCGCAACCTCGCGCGAGGGAGAAGTGCTGTTTCCAAATGACGCCTATGCGCAAACGAAATACGTGCTGGACGTCATGATGTCGGCGATACAGGAGCTGGGTGGGTCGGCGCATGATGTCGTACGAACAAGAGCCTTCCTGACGAACGTGGATGACTGGCAGGGAGTCGGTCGAGCCCACGGAGAGATGTTTGCATTGATAAAGCCAGCAAGCACCTTCGTAGAGGTGAGCCGACTGCTACTCCCGGGGCTTGTTGTCGAACTCGAGGCAACGGCGATCTGCCTTGATAGCGAACGATGATGGGGGACATTGCTGTAGTGGTGGGCGCGGCCTCCGGAATTGGCGCTGCTGTTTGCCACCGGCTGCGGACTGACACGAACGCCCGCGTCGTAGGGATGGATCATCAATGGCGCTCGACCGGGGAGAGCTCATGTCACATCGAACTCAGGGTGGACGTTACTGACGAGGCCTCAGTCGAACGCGGGTTTGATGAGGCCATGCTTGACGGCGGGATCCTGCGTTCCATGGTGTGTACCGCCGGTATTCAGCGAAGGGAGGCGACAGAAAACCTCTCGTTGGAGCGGTGGCGGGAAATGCTTGCAGTTCACCTCGACGGGACCTTCCTCGCGGCGCGAGCCGCCAAGCGCCGGATGAAGGACGGCGGCTCGATGGTGTTCTTCTCGAGCGTGGCCGAGTTTCATGGATGGCCCGAGCGGACTCCGTACGCGGTCGCCAAGGCGGGCGTATCGGCCATGGCACGGAGCCTCGCGGTTGAATGGGCGGGCGACGGAATCCGTGTGAACGCAGTTGCACCCGGATACGTGGATACCCCGTTGGTGGCGGCCGCGCGTGAACGAGGTGAACTCGCAGTTGATCCTGTGACCCTGCACGCACTCGGCCGGCTCGCCGACGCAGATGAAATCGCCGGGCCGGTCCTCTTCTTACTGGGAGAGGATTCAAGTTTCATCACTGGAGAAACGCTGATGGTGGATGGCGGCTATCGAATCTTCAGAGGGAAGTAGCGATTCGTGAAGGACCACTCAAAACCGCGAACGGCCAGCATCAAGGACGTGGCAGAGATGGCTGCGGTGGCCGTGTCCTCTGTCTCACGAGTGCTGGGGAATCACCCTGATGTGAGTCACGAGATGAGGGTCCGCGTGCTGCAGGCGGTTCAGGCCTGCGGTTACCAGCCCAATAGCGTGGCGCAGAGCCTGCGCCGCGGGGTGTCAATGTCAATCGGTTTCGTGGTCGGCGACATCTCGAATCCCTTGATGTCGGCTATCGCATCGGCGGCTGAGTCGCGCCTCGCTAACAACGGCTACTCCGTACTCCTCGCCAACTCGCAGGGTCGCCCGGAGCGAGATGCGCTGAACATCGCGCTTCTCAGGCAGCGGCACGTCGATGGTCTGCTCCTCAGCCTGACGGATGAAAAGGAAGCACCGCTGCTCAAAGAGTTCGCGGCGTTCGCGAAACCGACAGTCCTCTTGGACCGTGACGGCGGCGCCCCTGGGTCGTCGCGTGTGCTGTTCGACCATGCGCAAGGGTTCGGCCAGGCAACCCGGCACCTTGCGGATCTTGGCCACAGGCGCATCGCGCTCATCGCGGGCCCCAAGGGAGTTCGTCACACTCGTGAGCGTACGAGGGCTGTCCGCGCGGTCTGCTCTGAACTCGGCCTGCCGGCGCCCTTCGTCAAGACGGGACCCATTGAACGTCGGCATGGGAGGGAGGCGACGATTACGGCACTCTCCGAACAACACGGGGCAACAGCTCTTATCTGCGCAAGCAATCAACTTCTGCCCGGAGTCCTGACAGCGATTCGTGAACTCGACCTTTCGATTCCCGACGATCTCAGCTTGATCACCACGGATGACGTAGCGCTCGCCGAATTCCACAGCCCGCCGCTGTCGACAATTAACCGAGATGCAAACGCATTCGGGATCCAGACTGCGGACTCGGTACTGCGTCTCATCGACGGGGGCGATCTCGACACCGTGACACTTCCCACCTGGTTCAACCCACGCCAAAGTTGCGCTCCTCCCAAACAGGAGCGTCGACGTTCTCAGCACTCATCCAAGCGCGAATCGAAAGGGAGTTGATCATGGAAGACCGCACACGCATGACTGATGCAAGAGCACCTTCGATCTCCGTGCCTGCCCTGACAGTCACTCGGGTGGAGGTCATCCCCGTGGTGGCGCCTTTGGCTCGAGTATTCAAGGGCAGTTACTACAAGATGGATTCCCGTGCGACTCTCATCACTCGCCTCTATACCGAGGAGGGAGTGGTAGGCGAGGCATATGCGGGCGACGAGGTCGACACACTCGCTGCTATTGCAGCAGTCGTCACCGATGAGATCGCGCCACGCCTTATCGGCATGAACCTCATGTCTACATCGAGAATCTGGGAAGCGTGCTACCCGGCGACATTCGACATCCTGCGCGATCGACGAATCGGACTGGTGGCCATGGCTGGTGTCGATGCGGCTATGTGGGATGCCTTCGGCAAAGCACTAGGACTTCCATTGCACGTCCTTTGGGGCGGGTATCGGGACGAGGTGCCAATGATCGCCATTGGCGGCTACTACGGAGAGCCGTTGGGTCCCATCGAATACGAAATGGAGACCTATCTCGGAATGGGCCTTGCCGGCGTGAAGTTCAAGGTTGGCGGAGCCTCACCCGAGGCTGATGTGGCTCGGGTCTCTCGTGCACGCCAGGCGGCAGGGGAAGACTTCGTCATTGCAGTGGATGCGAATCAGGGATACACGGTGAACGACGCCATTGATTTTGCGCGGCGCGCGGAGGATCTCAACATCCGCTGGTTCGAGGAGCCGGTGGGCTGGGCCAATGACCGTCGCGACCTAGCGACCGTTCGCCGGGCAACTCGGATCCCCGTGGCAGCAGGCCAAAGCGAACTCTCGCCGAGCGCATGCCGTGACCTGATGGAGTGCGGCTCAATCGACGTGTGCAACTTTGACGCATCGTGGTCCGGTGGTCCAACAGCATGGCTTCGCACCGCGGCCGTTGCCAGCACCTACAGCGTGCAGATGGCACACCATGAGGAGCCGCAGGTCTCATCGCACCTCATCGGCAGCCAATCGCACGGGACGTACGCTGAGTGCTTCCATCCTGACCGAGATCCATTCTGGTGGAATCTGATTGCCAATCGGCCGGAACTCAAGGACGGTCTGCTCCCGCTTCCGAAGGGGGCAGGCCTTGGTTGGGTGCTCGACACTGAATACATCGACGCCCATCGAGTTGACGGAAAGGGCGCCTCATGATGGGGACAAGCGATCCATTCTCCGGACTCACCGAAGGTCATCGCGGGCGTCGCATCATGTGGGAGGGCCATGATCTGATCGAACTCGAATCCAGGGAGATCGCAGTGACCGTCAGCCTCACTCGGGGCGCCGAATTCCTTGAGATCCGAGACAAGGCGACCGATGTCGACATTCTGTGGCACGGACACGACGATATTCGCAGAAATCGTGTCGCCCCGGCATCCATCGACTTGCCGGCGGGGGCGTTTCTCGATCACTTTGCCGGAGGCTGGCAAGTGGTGTTTCCGAGTGCCCAGTTTCCAACCACAGTCCGTGGAGCGCCGCTTGGGCAGCACGGAGAGGCCGCGCTCCTCCCATGGCACCTGGACCGAGTCTTCGAAAGCGCCGGCGAAGTCGGGGTGGACATCCATGTGGACATGCGGCGCCTGCCCGTACGAATGACGCGGCAGATCAGACTGCGCTCCCGCCAGTTGACGATCACGGACACAATCGAAAATCGCTCCGCGGAGCAACTGCCCGTGCAGTGGGGACATCACCTCGCCGTCGGTGGCCTCATGGCTGAGCCGGGCACGACGGTGATCCTTCCTGAGGGGGCACCAGTGACGGTCCCCGATGAATTCCCCTCGGATACTTATCGATACTCACCAGGTCTGTATGCCTGGCCCCTAGTCAGCGATCGCCATGGAGAGTCGGTCCGCGTTGACAGGCTGCCATTGGACGATGGCACCGACGGCCACTTCATCATCGGGCCGTTGGAGGATGGACGTATCGAAGTGAGGAGCCCGGCGGCCGGTCTCGAGATGCTCATTGAATGGGATGCGACCGTGATGCCCTACTGCTGGATTTGGGAGGTGTTTGGGGGTTACCGAGAGTGGCCCCTGTGGGGCAAATATCGCCTCTTCACGGTTGAGCCCTTCACTTCTCCTCTAGAGCCACTCGAGGAGTCGGCAGCAGCGGGTCGCGCACTGGTACTCGGCTCACAGGACACCAAGATGATGACGACATCGATGACCCTTCGTCCGACCGCCGGCGAGCACCTTGAGACTGTGGCCACCCTGTGACCGCTAATCCTCATGCACATGAGCACGTACTGCTCCAGATGCTCCGAATCCGGGAGTTTGAGAACCGAGTCCAATCGCTCTTCAGCGATGGGCTGGTCAAGGGCTCGACGCACCTGGCAAACGGTCAGGAGGCGGTTGCAGTGGGTATGGCCTTTGCACTTCACCCCGGTGACCCAGTGCTGTGCACCTACCGTGGGCATCACCACACAATCGCTCGGGGGCTTCCGCTTGAGTCGGCATTCGCGGAGATTCTCGGTCGGGCTACTGGCTGCTGCGGTGGGAAGGGTGGGTCGATGCACCTGACCGACAAGAGCTTGGCTCTCATGGGCAGTTACGCCATCATCGGTTCCCATATTCCGATTGCAGTGGGTGCTGCTTGGGCTTCGACGCTCACCCATGACGGCGCCGTGACCTGCTGCATATTCGGTGATGGAACCACGACGATCGGGAGTTTTCACGAAGCGCTGAACTTGGCCGCCGTGTGGAGGCTCCCCATCGTGTTCATCTGCGAAAACAACCTTTATAGCGAGTACACGGCGATCGGCGACGTGGTGCCAATCGAGCATCCTGCGGCTGACCGTGCGGGTGCCTACGGTCTCGATCGAATTGTCATAGACGGCAACGACGTGGAAGCTGTCAAGGAGGCGGTGTCGCTGGCACGCGAGCGAGCTTCCGCTGGGAGGGGCCCCTCGCTGATTGAGGCGCTCACGTACCGGCACGGGGGGCACTCCCGAGCTGATCCCGGAGACTACCGGCCAAGGGAAGAGGTGGAGCTGTGGTTGAGTCGCGACCCCATCAGCAAATATGCGGATCGCCATGAAGTGTCCACCCAGCGGCTTGAACAACTCGGAGCAGAGGCACGGGATGAGGTCGACCGCGCATTGCGGAAAGCTCTTGCTGCACCGGCGCCGGCCGCCGAAGCCCTACTGAGCAACGTGTGGAGCGAGGAATCCTCATGACGATCATCAACTACCGTAAGGCGATCGCCGAGGCCATTGCCCGATCCATGCGTGAGGACCCGAAGGTGGTGTTTCTGGGTGAGGATGTCGCCCTCGCTGGTGGCGCATTCAAGACGACGGTTGGCCTTCGGGAAGAATTCGGACCAACGCGGGTTTTCGACACACCGATCAGCGAGCAGGCGATTATCGGCGCTGCTATCGGAGCGGCGATGCGAGGTCTGCGGCCCATCGCAGAAATCATGTTCGCGGATTTCCTCGGAACCTGCTGGGACGGGATAGCCAACCACGCAGCGAAGATCCGTTACATGACGGACGGCGCCTATTCAGTCCCAATCGTTATCCGCGCCCACGGGGGCGCAGGGTTGGGTTTCGGAGCGCAGCACTCCCAGCTCTACGACGGTTTGGCAATGTCTATTCCTGGACTGAAAGTGGTGGTGCCCTCCACCCCCAGTGATCTCATCGGCCTGTTCCAGTCGGCGGTGAGGGACCCAGATCCCGTCCTCTTCATCGAGCACAAGGCCCTGTTCGACGTCAAGGAGGAAATGCCGCCGGAAGGCCACGTCGTACCACTCGGCAAGGCCCAGGTCGTCCGAGAGGGGTCGGACCTCACCCTTGTGGCAACAGGTGCCATGGTGCCAGTTGCCCTCGCGGCCGCAGAACTCGTGCAGGATCGCCGGATCGATTGCGAGGTCATCGATCTGAGGACGCTCACTCCGCTCGACATGCATTCAGTGTTGAGAAGCGTGGAGAAGACTTCGCGTCTCATCCTCGTTGAGGAGGGTCCCGGAATCTGCGGATGGAGCAGTGAGGTCGCCGCTCGAGTTGCCGACGAAGGATTCTGGATGCTTGACGCTCCCATTCGACGGGTCTGTTCACCGCCCACGCCTACTCCGTTCTCAGAGTCGCTCGAGAGTCTCTGGTTGCCCAAGGCCGAGTCCGTGGCTGCAGAGATCGAGTCATATTGGTGAGCGTTGAGCCTTCGGTGATGCCCATGCTCTCGTGCGGTGGCCGCATGGGCGGGAATGACATCTCGAACTCACGTGGGAGCAGCGGCTCGAAGCCTTCGAATTGCCATCCAGTTGCCGCTGCGCCAGCCACGTCGCGTAGAGAAACCTCGTAAGCCCGCCACAAGGCGAGGGGAATTATCTCGGCGTTGGCTGCAGGCGAAGCGATGACGGGCACTCGTGGCGTCATGGTCGTAGCAGTCGAACGGGTTGCCACGCGGTCTGTCAACGCGGATGTGACCCCGGCAACTGATCGGCATCGGGAGATTGCTGCTGCCAAAGCCGGATCTGCAGGGATAGGCCAAGGGCACGAACCTGCGCCGCCGTCGTCTGCCGCGACGTCCCGCCAGTGGCGGAGTCGCAAGGGAGGCCGCATCGCGCGCCGCTCCATGGAGTCCTTTCGGGGCCCACGAGGGTCATGAGAGTTTCCCCCGTTTCCCCCAATACTTGGGGGAGCGTCTACGATCCAAGTTCAACGAGGAGAGGAGCAAATATGCTGCAAACAATGGGTGTTCTGGCAACACTTCGGTCAGGGGGAACTAACAATGACCATGCTCATAATCTGGTCGTCGTCGGTTCGAGCCCGACCCGCCCCACCGAGGAAACCCGTTGCATTCCAACGAGTTTTCGCTTGAGTAGACCAAGTGTTCAAGCCCCTTGATGCCCGCTCGATACCTCTCACTATCGCACGCCTATCGTACGAACCAATTTCCGTTGCGCCGCAAGGCGGATGGTTGCCTGTGGAGCTGCGGGTGAGTGAGGCCT
>CAINMH010000115.1 GCA_903850745.1 uncultured bacterium | reverse complement strand
CGGTATGGCTGTGGTCAACAAGGGGCATAACAACGTGATGTACGACAACTCGTTCAAGCAGTTCATTGCGTCCCGCGCGATTGTCTACCTCGGCAGCAGCACTTACGACAACACTCTGTCGGTCGGCGACATTGGTGCCATTGTCAATTTGGGTAAGGGCAACAGAATCACTCGCACGTCCTAGTGATTTTTTGCGTGACGCCCTGGGGCTTCGCGCACTGATTGCCCATGAGTTTTTCTACCCGTGGAATGCCCTGACGCTGCGCTTTTCGGTTGCGCTGTCGTGGCTTCCAGTAAATCCTGTCGAGAAATTTCGACTCGATAAGGATTTATATGACGAAGCAATTCACCCGTACCTCTCGCAGTGCGAAGGTTGTCGCTGGGCTTGCTGCGCTCGCAGTGGGCGTAGTGCCTTTCGTCGGCGTGCAACCATGGGCGTGCGCGAGATCGAGGTCGTGGGCGGTTCTTGGCAACTCCACCGTCTGGACGCCTTTGGAGCCCACCTGCTGGTGACCCTCCCGTTGCGGGTCTCCGCGGCTAGTGCCACTGGAGTCTGACCGGTGGGACGCCGAGTGATTCTGAGAGGATTCGCGCATGTCGTCGCCTTGGGTTGAGTCCCTTAAGCATTCCGTTGAGGTGGACATCCGTAAGGTCCCGTACGCCTATCCACTGCGGACCGCAGCCATCCTCGCGGTCTCGGTTGGCGCCCAAGTTGCCACAGGTCACATTAGCTTCTTGATCCCCTCCTCTGTCGCCATTCTCTTTATCGGCCTATTGGATGCACCGGATCCACTTCGTACGCGATTCCACGTGTGGTTGCGGTCTTCCTTTGCCTTCACAGTGGCTGTGCTTGGGGCGGTGTTTGTCGCTTCAGATCCGGTATTACGTGTAATTGCAACGGGAGCCGTTGCGGCGCTGTGCGGCTATGTCGGAATCATCGGCACTCGATGTGCTGTTGGCGGGCTGCTCACGCTAGTGCTCTTCACGGTATTTGCTGGGACGCCAGAGTATGGCTTTACCATGGTAGAAACGCCACTAGCCGTGCTTGGCGGATGCATTTTCTATGGCTTTTTTGCGTTCGTCACAACTCCACTCATGCACATGCGTCGCCGTATTCCAATCTTCACACCGTTACCGTGGCGCTCTGCACTTTTTACCTGGCACGGCATTGACAATGGATTCGTGCGGCATGCAATTCGTCTGGCTGTCGTGATCATGATTGGCACAGTCCTTGCTGAAGTTCTGGACTTCCCGCACGCATATTGGATTCCTATGACTGTTGCGTGGGTCTCTAAGCCAGACTTCAGCGGTACGGTCAATAAGGTTGTCTACCGAGTTCTTGGCACGCTATTGGGGTTGGCTGTAGTTTCCACAGTCTTCACCGTCTTTCCTAATCAGGTTTCGCTTGAGTCGGCAATGGTGGTATTGGGTTGTCTGATCGTATGCATGATGATCTGGATCAACTACTCATACAGCACAACGGGAATAACCATCTTCGTCATAAGCCTGTTCTCGATCGAACATGACCCGCTCTCAGACACCGTTCCATGGCGCATCGTGTCCACTCTCATCGCCGGCGTGTTAGTGGCCGCGGCGGCATACATTTGGCCAACTCGACCACCTTCTGTCACCTAACTCTCCCTCTCGTCTGTGGACAGGAGGGTTGACGCGCGGGGCTCTAGACTTTAGTGTTTACTAAAGAAAGGAGGACCATGGCGTGGGATGTTTACCTCACCTCGGAGGTCGACGAATGGCTCCATGACCTGGCGCGAAGGGACTTCGAGTCCTATGTACAGTGCGTGGTCGCCATCGAAGCTCTAGTCGCAGGGGGACCTGCAATTGGTCGCCCTCTTGTTGACCGAATCAAAGGATCAAGTCTGCACAACCTCAAGGAGTTGCGACCGGGCTCAACGGGTCGAAGCGAGGTTCGAATTCTCTTCGTTTTCGACCCGTGGCGTAGCGCGATTCTAATTGTGGCCGGAGATAAGTCCGGCGTCTGGGCCAGCTGGTACGAGATCAGTATCCCGATAGCGGAGCGGCGTTTCGCACAATACTTGGAAGAACGTGAGATGGAGGAGGAAGGCAATGGGAACTAAGAAATGGAGCGAAGTACGTGCCGAGCACGTCGCTGAGATTGGTGCCGAGCGTGTCGCTCTTGGCACATCTGAAGTTCTTGCGCGCGTTCGTGCCCATCGACTGGCCGAGGTCCGGAAACAGCAGGGTTTTACACAACGGGATGTAGCTGAAGCAATGGGTGTCACTGTGGGAAGAGTCAGCCAGATTGAGTCCGGCGATCTGTCTGGCGTGGACGTGCTTGATAGATATGTTTCCGCTATTGGCGGCCAACTCGAGATCATGGCTACATTTGGCGATGATCATGTGCGGGTCGGATAAGTAGAACCAGATAACTTGAGCTCAGACCAAGAGATTTGCGGAGATAAGGTCGGTGATCAGCTTCTTGTCGACCTTCCAGTCGACTGGGACCTTGAATGTCTTCTTGTTGACCTCGTATGCCGTGAGCCGGCCGCCAAACTCCGCGAGGACATCAGCATTGAATGGCGCTAACAAGATGTGCTTGGTGTGCACCGAGATGCCAAAGACGTAACTCTCGTTGATCTTGACCATCGGATGGTTCCACGCGATGACCACCTCGGCCTTGGGCCACTTTGAGGTGATCGCTTTGAGGACAGCCAAGACCGTCGCGCGCTTGGTCTCATCGAATGGGGCCAAGTAGCCTTCCACCGTGTGCACCCGCTTAGCGCTGGTGGATCCGCGGGTGTACATGACGAGGGCATTTGCGTGCGCCTGGCTGAAGCCGTGTCCTTCCCGCAGGAAGACGATCTGCTCGGGGTATTTCTGGCCCGCGACTGTCTCCATCTGCTCGAACCAGTAGGACATCGGTAATCCGTACTTCTTCTCGATCGCCGGGAAGTACGACTCCCGATCGCTGCTTCGCTCCGTCATGAAGGTAAGCCTACGTCTGGCGATCGGACCCCGTAAGCGGCTAAAGTCTGATCATCCGCCCCTAGGAGTTCCCGAATGCGCCGTCTGTTGGCACCGCTAGCTGCTCTAGCGGTTGTGGTCTTGCCCTTGGCGATGGTCGGCGCGGCTTCCCCGGTGGAAGCGGTAGAGAGCCAAGTCGCCCTTGGAACTGGCGAGGCGAAGGTCTACGCGATTAATGGTCAACTCTATTACGCAAGCACGGGCACCTACACCCGCGCGTGGACCACCCCGGTGACTTCAACTCAGGTAGGCGATGCTCAGGTGCGGCGCTTTCTCCCCAAGTCTGGGGCCGACGCGACCTTCGCCCCTAACGCGACGCTCGATATCACTACTAGTCCCCAGAGCGGCACTTTTCTCGGGGCTCCGAAAATTCTCCCGGTCAAGTCGGGGTTGCTCTTCTGCCGGGTGAACTCGTCCTCGGTGAACGCCGGTCTCAATTGGTGGCTCGAAACGGCACTCTTTGACACAGCGAAGAATAGTTGGGGCACTTTGCGCAGCGTCAGGATCAACCCAGTGTTTGGCAGCGACGCCCTATGCATCGGTGCGGCTGTACATGGCGATGGCTATACCGCAATTGTCGGTCGTGGTAATGGGTTTAGCCCAGGACAGTCAATGTATGCCGTCACTTATTCGACTAAGGGCACTCCGACCATTAGCCCCATCACCAACAGATTTGGCGCAGCGCTAGGTGAAGGCGCAACAGGATCTTCAGTGGTTAGCGTAAATGCTGCGACGGGCGTGACTGATCTTTATTTGGGAAAGAAGATTCCGGTTACGTTCACCATCTCAAATATCTTGCGTGGTGCTGACATAGTTCGCGTGTCTCGCTCCTATCTTGTGACGTACGACGTGGGAAGCATGCTCTGGGACACCCCAGTTGAGACCTTCCGCGCTCGTATGGACGCAGACGAGAACGTGGTTGGGGATGTTGAAGTTGGAGGCAGTGCGGCGCTTGTTGTCGCCGACGGCAAGTCGATGACAGTGATCAATGGCTATAAGAAGATTCTGTCCGTTCCCAAGCGCACCTCGGTTCCCGGCACGTCACTTTCTCGGATCGATCCAACCAACACCCAGTATCCGCGGATCTGGAACCTTGGCATGTCGACCGCCGACCTAAAGCGCCCCGAGTGGAGTGTGTCGGGTGGGTGGACGCTCACCTATAAGGACAACTCGGGATCCCACTCGGAAAAGGTGACTATCTTCAATATTCGCACCGGCGTGTTATCCCTGTACGCAGTGACGGGTCCTATCGTGCCTTTGGTTGGTAGCGCGACAAATATCCGCCTCTCTTTCACCGGCAACACCGACGACTGGGAAGCGTACGAATTGGATTGGACTCGAGCCGTAGAAACAGTCGAGATCGGCAACATAGCTCGAACCTTCGCCGCCGGTAAACTAGGTGTCCCGGTGAAACTAGCGGGTGCGGAAACAGGCAATGGCGACAGGAACACCCAGGTGTTTGCCACTGCGGTCATTGACAATCTCCCGACAGTCATCAACCGTGAAGATGGCGCTGTCTGGGGTTCGGTGTTTTCTGCGCAAAGCTTGAAGGGAGGCAAGTGGGGTCAGCCGCAGAACATCTTGGATCGGGTTGACGCTACGTCGTTCCGTGACCCAATCCTCTTCATGCCGCATGGCACGCAGACTGCAATTGTGGGCGTTCAAAGCCTTGATTTTACAGCGCCTCGCGGCAAGTTTACGGCAGGCGTTGTGCGACGAGTCTTCAGTAGTGGAGTGTGGAGTGACTCAGAACTACTCAGTCGATATGTTCCGCACGCTGAAGTCGGTGTACCTGCCTACGCCAGCGTGATGAGTAAATCGGGCCTCGTCGATGTGCGCGTTGCCAATGCCCATCCGACGGTCACCATTACGGGGGCGAGTTTCTCTGCCAGCTCGTTGCCGGGCAGTTTCTTCCCAAGCACTAATACCTACACGTTCTCCGGAGTGATCCCGGCGAGAGCGCAAGGCAGGGTCAACATTTGGGGCTGGCCCAACGCGTTGGACTGGGCGCTCTCAGGTTCAAACCTGGTCATTAACGCGTCTGGTCGCACCATAAAACTTCCGAATCCATCCGAGACAGCTCCAGCAACTCCGGCGCCCACGACTACTGCCACGATGGAGTGGATCGACATGCTCGTATCGACGTACGTCGTGAATCCGTAATCACTCGCAAAGCCGTAGCTATTCCGAAGGCGCGTATCGGTATCCACAGAAACGGCAGACCTGTGCCTCGCGCTTGATCGTCTCGGCACAGTCTGGACATTTCTTTGTTGGAATCGCCGACTTGCCGAGGACCTTTTGCCAGAAGGATGGCTGTGTGGTGCCGTTCTCGATATCGTCGATGGACGCCACCGCATAGCGCGCGAGCTGCTCCGCACTTTCACGGTCCTTGCCCGATGAGGCTTTGGCTATCTGAGTGCTGAGGTCGGCAGCCCGACGCAGCACTTCGACATCCTTACGGCGTAGTGCGTCGAGCACTACGTTCCAGGCAAGCCGGAGCGCCTTACCGTTCTTGCCGGCAGCCAACTCGGCTTCGATCCGCGCAAGATCTTCGAGACCGCTCATGGCGGAAGGCTATCTCGTCGCGTGCCGTAGCGAAATCACCCTGTGTTGGGCTCAGGATCTGGGATGACTGCTGAAGCCACCTGGCACTCTTTGCCGGCGCAATCCTTCAGCGCATTCCACTCGGCAAGCAGTGCGGCCTTGACCTCGGCGTAGCGAGCGTTGTTCGCGACAGACTCCATTTCATATGGATCAATCTCGCGGTCATATAGCTCTTCGAAGCCATCCTCGTACTTCCAGTAGGAGTATCTCGAGTTGCGTACGCCATCAAACATCGGAAGTGGCTCTCCGCTGGGTGCACTCTGAGGGCCACTTGACAGGAGAAGAGTGCGATTTACGATCGGCGTCCCAGCCGTGAGAATCTTGCGTAGCGAGATGCCGTCAGGCACGCGTCCCGTGGCCTTCACGCCCGCAAAATCAAGCACAGTCGGCGTGACGTCCATCAGGGTCACCATCTGATCAACACGTGCGCCTGCCTGTACACCTGGTCCACGCATGATGAACGGAATGTTGAGCGCAGGCTCGTACGGGAAGTACTTGCCCTTGCTGATCCGGTGCTGACCGAGCACGTAGCCATTGTCACCAACAAAGACAATGTAGGTATTGTCGAGCTGATTCGTCTGACGCAGCGTGTTGATGATGCCCTCGACAGCCTGGTCGACCGCGAGCAGCGACTGACGGCGCTGACGATTGTCGTCCTTGAGGTCCTGGATCTTCTCATCAGTAAGAATGGGCAAGTCCTGAATGAATGGATGCTTGTCACTGACGTCGGCTTCGTTGAAGCTCGGATCGTTGTCGAGTTGCTCGTTTCTCAACGAGTTCTGATGACGAGGAGCTGGACGTGGCGGGATCGTCTGAATGCCCGTGGCGGGATCCGGATCATCGGCATCCACCATTTGACCGGGGTTCTTGCCGTACTTGATGAGCAGGTTCTTGATTGCGGATTCCTTCAGTGGCTTCGTCTCAACATGAGGTGCGAGGAAGGCAACCTGCAGATAGAACGGGCCGTCTTCCTTGGCCTGCTCTTTGATGACATTCTCAGCAATTCCGCGGTAGACATCGGTTGAGTAGAACTCGGGGTTCTCGACATTGAACTTTCCGTAGACATTGCTTCCGTCTGGTTCGTTGAGTCGGTAGCCCCACATCTGGTAGGTCGACAGGTCGGTCGAGCCGTGCCATTCAGACCAGCCCTGAGGATCGCGAGCTAGCGGATTGTTGATGTAGCCGTAGCCGTTGATGTATTTGCCAATGTGCACCGTGTGGTAGCCGGCGTTCTTCAGCCATGCGCCAACAAACTTCTTGCCGTTGTTTTTCTCCCACACGCCATAGCCACCTGATGGCGGAAAGTTTGCCTGCACTTTGTTGTTGTGAGGATAGGCAGCAGACATCATCGCGGCTCGCGATGGACAACAAATGGCGAACGGAGTCATCATCTGCGTGAAAATTGTGCCCTTGTCACGCATTAGTCGCTTAGTGCGCGACATGACAGACAGATCTTGCACCGTTTGGTCATCGGTCTGGATGATCACGAAATTGGGACGGTTGTCTTTGGCCGAGGGCGAGGCGGGGGCCGGCGCTGGTGCGGCGGTGACCGGTAGTGGTTGGGCGATCACCGAGGCACCGGTCGCGCCGAGCGCAAGCGCAAGCGCCGCAACACCAGTGATGAGTAGGGCGCGCTTGGACACGGGAGTCTCCTTTGTGGACAGGTCCCCGAAGACTAATGCGTACGCCCCCCAGACGTCTAATGAGGGCGCAGACGGCCGTTGTTAGGCGCCCGTCCTGACAACGATTCTTGCTGAGCCGACACCGCGCCCCGCTGCTGTCAGTGCCGCTACCCGGCAGGAGTACTTGCCATTGGCTCGAGCGGTGATGGATGCCGTCCGTGCACTCGCTGCGACTCGGCTTCTGAGCGTGTCCGCCTCAGATGAGCTGCAACTTGCAACATAGCCGATGACCGGGCTATCGGCCTTCGACTTGGCGGCTTCCCATGTAACGGTGATGCGTCCACGGGCCCAAGAACCCTCCGCACCTCTCGGTGCTGAAGCAGTCGAGGCAACCGTAGCCGTGACGCTCGGAGATGCTGCACTCAATCCTGCGGAATTGTGAGCACGCACCTGGAACTCGTATGTCTTTCCAGCGACTAATCCGGTGATGCGGAGTTGACGTGCACTACCGGAATCGGAATTGACGTTTGTCCAAGCGACGCTACCACTGGCGCGGTAGCTCACTTGGTAGCGATCGATGCGACCCTGTCCGTTCGATGCAGGTGCGGACCACGAGACTGTGATTGACTCCGCCGCTAGACGGGTCGTCTCCACTGTCTGGGGTGCCGTCGGGGCCGTCACAACAATGGGTAGTGCTTGCGGTGTAGTACCGAATGCTCCGGTGCTGACACTCGTCGAAGCATCGACCGCAGTGAACGCTGGCACGAGCGTCGGGACCAACCTGTCGGTTGTGGTCCCGTCTCCGAGTTCGCCAGACTCATTCATGCCCCAACATGCCAACTGTCCTGTTGCGAGTCCGGCACACACGTGTTGCGAGTTATGTGCGCTAATCGAAACGGCTCGCACCGCGTTATCAGCAACGCCTCCATACAGGCCCGAGACCCAACTGGGAGTAAGTTCCGCGTCGTAGTCCCCACGTCCAAGTTGTCCATATCCATTGTCACCCCAACAACCAATAAATCCGTCCTCGGTGATTTGGCACGTAGAGAACTGGCCCGCACTCAAGGCAATGGCCGAACTTGAAATCGACTCGCCGTCGATGCCCTCGACACTTACTGGATCATTGGAGTCTGAATCTGACCCATCTCCTAGTTGGCCGCCCATATTGGATCCCCAGCATGTCGCAGATCCATCAATGTGAGTGACGCACGTGTGTTCGGAACCTGCTGAAACGCTTTTCACCTCGTAGGTGGCATCGACCGCAAACGGAGAACTCCTGTTAGCGGTGTTACCTGTCCCGAGTTGACCCATGGAGTTCTTGCCCCAACACAAGACTTCTTCAGATATCACCACGGCACACGTGTGCTGACTTCCGGCCGATATTGAGGTGGCTAGGTATCCCTCGCTAGAGCCATCGATACCACTTAGGACGGGCGTCGCAGGACTAACCTGGGCGCCGTCTCCCATTTGTCCGTTGTAGCCATATCCCCAGCACCACACGGTGCCTACGGAAGTGAGCGCGCAGGCGTGTTGATTTCCTGTGGTGACCGATACAACAGAGGTTTCCGGTGTCAGGCCATCGAAGCCACTCACATGGACGGGGGTGTATTGGTCTGTCCGTGCGCCATCACCTAAAGAACCAGTCGCGCCGCTTCCCCAGCATTCAACTGTTTGGTCCAACATGACCGCGCACGCAAAGCTTTCGCCGACAGCGATGGAAGTAGCAGTGGACGCTGGCGTTAGTCCGTCTATTCCCGTCACAACCGTGGGCTCGGCACTATTCTCGTCAGAGCCGGTACCGAGTTGGCCACCCGTGTTTGACCCCCAGCACTGGACAGCGCCCTGGACCGTGATTGCACAGGATGAGGTGTTGCCAACAGCGACAGGGGTGGACGCGATGTTCTCGAGACCTGCGCCCTCTTCGTTGATGGCGAAGACACGGAACTCGTACGTCGAGCTCTCGGTGAGGCCGCGCACCACGATTGATGTGGCATCGGACGCCGCGTGGCTGACCGTGCGCCATACGTCAGTCCTGAGTTTGCGGTATTGGACGCGGTAGTCGGTTATAGGCGACCCGCCATCAAATTTCGGGGCGAGCCACGACACCTGTAACGAGTGGGCTGATAGCGGCACCGTGTGCACCCAGGTCGGGGAGCCCGGTGGCGTGGGAACGACAGCTTGCGAGGGCGCGCTGGTCGCTAGGTTCCCGGCGATGGCCAGGGCGAGCGCTACGGCGGAAAGTGCGATGGCACGGGGCGAAACTCGCATCTGGACCTCAGGGGACGAAGGGAAGGACGAATAATGGTACAATATACCTATATACAAGTATTGCTTTGATTTAGCCTGTTGCGTGACCCTCTAGACTTCCCCCTATGGCGCCAGCACCGGACCCCAAGCGTCCCCAGGAGGGACGCAAGGCTGCCTACTTCGCGCGCAACCGAGCCGCCATCATCCGGGCTGGCCAGGAGGTATTGGCGAAGCAAGGCCCCTCGGCCACTGTTGAGGAGATCGCGGCGCAGGTTGGCATGTCAGTCAGCACCCTCTACAAACACTTCGAAACAAAGGAGTTGCTCTTCGCTACTGCGGTAGTTAGCGCTATGGCGGAATGGGAAACCTGGGTGGACGAAATGACGGCCGAGGTTGCAGACCCACTTGAGCAACTAGTTGTTCCGATGCGCCTATTCGTACGCGGGGGAGTCACGCACCCGATCTTCGGAGGGATGGTGGCAAATAGTCCCGCGGAGGCCATGGTGGCCTTGCCCCTATCGACGCGCAACCTCGCCGATCACATTGGCCAACTCGTCGCTAGTGGTGTCTTGAAAATTGACCACGTTGAGCAACGCGTCGGCAATCTCGTAGCGGTGCTGATGCACACACTCCAAGTGGCAGTGCTGGATCCAACTGTTAGTCCGGCAGACTCAGATACCGCTCTAGAAGTCGCGCTACCTATGATCGGCATATCGCCTGCAAAGGCCCACAGACTAGTGAACTTGCCGCTACCTGTGGATGCCTCGCGAGCGGTCGATTAGTTCTTCAGTCGCTCCGCGATAACTTCGGGGATCCGAATCGGTCGGCCCGAAGTGGGATCGATCACGGCCAGCTGCGACGTGGCTTCCGCGACTAGCTCGCCATTTTCGTCAAGGATCCGGTACGCGAGTGAATAGGTCGCACGCGTCAACGAGGTGAGGCTGACCTCAATCATGATCGGCTCGCGTGAGTAGCTCAGCGGCTTGATGTGGCGAATTTCCTGCTTCACCACAATCTGGGCGAAGTCCGTATTCACAATGGCGCCTATGTCGCTCATCTGAACGACGCGGGCCTCTTGGAGGTAGTCGTGGTAGACCACGTTGTTAACGTGGCCGAGCGGATCCAAATCACTAAACCTGCGATAGACCGGGACTACAACCATGTATGCAGTCTAGTCAGCAGCGAGCGCTCTCTCGACGACGTCGTACGGGAGGTTCCAAGCGCTCGGATAGAGCACCTGCAACTGCACCACTCCATTGGCCAGTGCCTGACCGGTGTGCACGTATATGAGTTGCTCAGAAGCACCCATCAGCGCTGCCTCGTCAGTCATGACCGGATCGATCTCAGAGTCAATTGAGGCGCGGATTTCCGGGTCATGGATCGCAAGGCGCAGTTGCTCAAGAAAGATATTGCGTAGCAACTCGCGGCCGGGGCGCATGAACTCACGAATGGCGACAGCACCTGCGATGCCGGGGGAGTATTCCTGGGAGACGGCATGCTGGAAAGCGAGGTTGGCTTCCATGGATGACGCACTCATACGGCGGGTGGCATCAAGAAACAGGTCACGTTTGGTCTCGTAACGACGAAAGAGCAAGCCCTTAGTAAATCCCGCTGCCTCAGAGATGACGGTCACGGTTGCCCGTTCGTATCCGAGCTGACCGACGGTGACAACTGTGGCATTGAGTAGCTTCTCCCATGCCGGGTCGTCAGTGCCGAAGTTGATTGCGACATCAAGGTGCTCGGCGATTCGACTGGGCAGTTTTGCGGGCGCTAATCGTTTCTGCATGGCGCACCATAATTCGGTCGCGTAGGCAGTCAGATTCACGTCGCGACTTGGATAGCGCCGAGCGGCTATGAGCAGGCCTAGAGCGACGGCGATCCCGAATGCATTGCGCGCGGCTTCAGCACGGGTGAGCAGCCTCGGTCGGGGCGACAGCCAGGAATCTAGGTGCCCTCCCAAATCTGCGCGCACTCCGGCGAACAAATCGGGTGAGGTAGCCGCAACCATGAGAAGTTCGCTTGCCGCCTGCAGAGGAATGCTTGGCTGGCTGAATCGTTGAAGCGCCTCGTCAAGTGCCTCTGGGCCATTACCGTGGATTGCGGCCACCACATTTGCCAATGCGGGGACAATTTCGCTCACCAGTCGAAGTCGCCAAAGGTCAGCGGCGAGGCTTTCTCGATCGTCAAATCGCTCGTGCAGCGGACGGATGGAGAGGCCCGCATCAGCCGCCACCCGGGGGAAGAGTAGCCCCGACCAGCCTTCTGCAGCAGCGAGGCGGGTGGCTGCCTCCAGAATCACTGCGTCGTTGCGGACGGCGCGCAGGGGGCGCGAGCTCGCATTGGACGGCTGACTCATGTGCACAGGTTATGACCTTCTATACGACCTCGGTGTGGGCTGCGACTCACGACGAAGAATTTTTGCCGAGAAGTAGCAATCATCATTGCCGGTATCGTACAGTCATGACTGGTATCTACATGTCATATACGGTATCCAAACGCGATCATGCACGAATCTCAGGGTAGGAGCAGCAATGAATCGGGTCGGCAGGTTGATCTCGGGGGTCCTCACGACGCTGATGGTCGCAGGTGCATTCGCGGTCGGTAGCGGTGTTGCCGTGCCACAGGCCGCCTCGGCATCTCCGCTTCTTCCCTATGTGTCGTGGACTACGGATGGTGTCTGCGGCAGTAGCCCGACCTTCTCGGGAGGCACCGGTACTTCAAGCGATCCCTATCAGGTCTCGACTGCCCTCGAACTTCAAGAGCTCGCCGACTGCACCGAGGACATGACTACGGTCGTCGCGACACCAAGTCGATACTTCATCCAGACCACGGACATCGACCTTGACGGGTACACATTCGATCCCATCGGGGGTAGAGAGTCGAATGTTGGACTTGGCGTCAACTGCTCCAGTAACTGGTGCACTTTTCGCAGCAGCTATGACGGCAATAACCATGCGATCAGCAACCTGACGGTCGCTGGGCCGACGACGCTCTCCTACAGCCAATGGACTGGCGTGGGACTTTTCGGGTGGATCTCGTCACCGGCGGTAATCAAGAACCTTGATCTTGTTGACCCCGATGTTCAAGCGCCTGGCGAGGAGTTTGTCGGCGCCCTGGTCGGTAAGAGCCAGGGAGGCGTCATCGAGGAAGTTGCCGTGCGTAACCCCACCGTCATCGGCGGCGGGCGCGTGGGTGGGCTGGCCGGGGAAATCGCCGACAGGTACAGCGGCCCCACGGCGATCGGCAGCCTCACCAAATCGTGCGTCGATGGCGGGAGTGTCAAGACTGTCGGCACGTCAGGGGCCATCCTCGGGGGCGCTGGAGGGCTCGTGGGACGGATCAGCAGACCCGTCTCGGAGAGCTTTACGACGGCGAATGTGTTCTCGGAGGATCCAGGTAGAGACGCGGCTGGATTCGCCGATGAGATTGTCGTGGCGGCGGTAACGGACAGCTATGCAGCAGGCACGGTCACCCACCCTGGCTATGGCGCAGGCTTCGTTGGGGTACTCCAGAGCGCAGGCACAACAACCCGCACGTTCGCTGTGACCCCGTTCACCGGCACTTTCGCGGGGATAAGTGAGAGTTTCGGGTGGGTGGTCAACGACCAAACCTCTTCCCCCGCGTCGGTGACAAACTTCTGGGACCTCACAGTCTCGGGCGTGACCGTAGAGAAGGGACCCATTTCCTCGTCATCGGGGGGAGTCGCTACCGGCCAGACCACTGCCTGGATGAAGACGGCATCCAACTGGACGAGCGCCGGCTTGTCATCCGCCGTGTGGAACCTGACGGATGGCTCCTATCCCACGTTGAAGGCCTTCCCCAATGGCTGCACCTTTGCCAGCACCTCCTCAACGTATTCGGTCACCTACAACGGCAACGGGGCGACATCGGGAAGTGCGCCGACTGACGGCACCGCCTACGCCGCCGGTGCTAGTGCGACGGTTGCGGGCAATACCGGCACGTTGGCGCGCACTAACTACACCTTCAATGGGTGGAACACCGCTGCCAATGGTTCAGGCACGTCGTATGTCGCAGGTGACTCGCTCACGATGAGCGCGGCCACGACGCTCTATGCGAAGTGGCTCGGCGATCCGACGTCGATGGCCTACGACGCTAATGGTGCGACAAGTGGCACGGTGCCGGTGGATATCGCGCGACCATACGGTTCAACAGTTACGGCGCTTGGGAAGGGCACACTACGAAACACCGGCAAGGTCTTCGTAGGTTGGAACACTGCGGCCAATGGGTCGGGTACCGCGGTGTCCGCGGGCAGCACATTTTCGATGACTTCCGGATTGACGTTATACGCGCAGTGGAGTGATCCACCCACGTGTGCCGGCTACTCGGCACTGAGTTCGACACTCGATCCCACAATCTGTGTATGGGGTTCCGGCCTAGGCTTTCCGGCCCCGTCGACAATTCCTTCCGGCGTGACCAATATTGATCTGGTCGTCGTTGGCGGCGGAGGCGGCGGAGGCGGAGGCGCACTTGCCGGGGGAGCAGGCTATGGCGGCACCGGAGGAGGAGGGGGCAACGTCACGATCGACACCGGGGTGAGTGTCGCCGCGGGTGATTCGCTGAGCTTCATCTTGGGTACGGCCGGCACCGGTGGCGCAGCCGGCGCCGACGGTACGGACGGCAATCCTTCGACGCTCACCATTGGGTCGAATTCGTGGGCCGCCAACGGTGGCCAGAATGGCGCAGCCGGCGCGAGTAACGCAGTAGGTGGTGCAAGTGGAAACACGGTTGATGGCGTATCGACTTCATTCTCCGGCGGCACGACCACGTGGACAGGTGCTGGAGGCGGAGCGGGCGCTGACTACGACGGAACGGATGGCGCTGGCGCCAATGGCGGAGAAGGCGGCGTGGGCATTTCGGTAGGCCTCGGACTCTTTAACGGCATGAATAGCGATGATCCGGTGACCGGGCCGTTTGGGTCGGGTGGCGGTGGCGGAGCTGCATATGGCGGAACACCCGGCCGAGGTGCGGGCGGCACTCCGCCAAACACCTATGGCGGCATGGGCGGTGGGGTTAACTCCATCATTCATGACAACGACGCGACGGGCCGTTACGGCAGTGGCGGTGGCGGTGGCTATTACAACGCCGCCGGAGGGGATGGCAGGGACGGGGGATACATCATCGCCTTCCAAATACCCGTGGTCCGCACGATCACCTACAACGACAATGGGGCCGAAACGGGCAGCGTGCCGAGCGACAACACTGAATACGCGAACAACGCGACGGTGACTGTTGCGGGCAACACAGGCACGCTCATGCGCGCGCATTACACCTTCGATGCGTGGAACACTGCGGCGAATGGCTCGGGCACGTGGTACCGCCCGGCGGACACCTTCGCCATCGCCTCCAACGTGACGCTGTATGCGCAGTGGATGGGTGATCCGACAGCGGTCACCTATGACGCCAATGGCGCTACGAGCGGCTCTGCGCCGATCGATTCCTCCAGCCCCTATGCCTACGGCTCCACAGTGACGGTCCTCTCGGGCAGTGGTCTATCGAAGACTGCTGCGGTCTTTGATGGCTGGAACACTGCAGCTAACGGTTCGGGCACGGACTATGCGGTGAACGACACTTTCACGCTCTCCGGTGCGACGACAATGTATGCGCAGTGGGTCTACGAGGTCACCTATGACGGTAATGGTTCGGTGTCTGGCTCGGTGCCGGTTGATGCGTCATCGCCGTATGTCTTGTCATCAACTGTGACAGTTGTCGGCAACACGGGTTCGCTTGTCAATGGCACGCGACGTTTCCTTGGTTGGAACACTGCTGCGAATGGCTCGGGTACGGGCTACAGCTCAGGAGACACGTTCACACTTTCGACTGGAGTCACTCTTTACGCACAGTGGAGCGCTCCGTACTACAGCGTGGACTATCAGGGCAATGGCTCGACGGCAGGCCTAGTGCCCACGGACAACTCCAGCCCATTCATTGAGAACTCGACGGTAACGGTGGCCGGCGTTGGTCTGGGTAGTGGAGCGCTGCGCCGCTACAACTACTCCTTCACCGGTTGGAACACCCAGCCCGGTGGCGGTGGCACGGCTTATCAGCCAGGCGACACATTCTCAGCGGCTCTCAATACGACGTTGTTCGCTCAGTGGCAGATTCTGCCGGATTACACAATGACGTACGACAGCAACGGCGCGACGGGTGGCACCGCTCCTGTCGATGCAGCAAGCCCCTACTACGCGGATGAATACGCAACTGTCATGAGCGAGGGAAGCCTCGTGAAGAACCACTACACGTTCGCGGGATGGAATACGGCTGCCAATGGGACAGGCACCCCCTACAGCGCCGGTGCGTCGTTCCTACTGACACAGAACACCACTTTGTATGCGCAGTGGACGGTGCTGCCGCAGCACACCATCGGCTATAACAGTAATGGAGCTACGGCTGGTCAGACACCTGTCGATGTCGGCAGTCCGTACTACCTGGGTGATTCCGTGCTCGTACTCGGGCCGGGGGCGCTGTCACGTGCGCACTATTCATTCGCAGGATGGAACACAGCAGCGAATGGCTCAGGATCGACCTACAGTCAAGGTACGACCTTCCAAATTGCGGCGAATTTGGTGCTCTACGCGCAGTGGACGAGCCTGCCGCAATACGCGGTGACCTACAACGGCAATGGCAAGAGCGGCGGCTCAGTCCCTGTCGACGCATCGAGCCCCTACTTCTCTGATGACACAATCACGGTCCTCGGTGCAGGAACCATGAAGAAGGCTGGATTCTCGTTTGCCGGTTGGAACGATGTAGCCAACGGCACAGGCACTGCCTTTGCGGTGGGCTCAGCATTTGTGCCCACAGTTGATGTCACGTTGTATGCCCAGTGGGTTGCTCTGCCTGACTACCTCATCACGTACGACGCGAATGGTGCGGCGAGCGGGTCCGCGCCCACTGACGTGGCTAACCCCTACTACGAAGGCAAACGCGTGGTAGTACTCGGAAACAGCGGAGCCCTGGAGCTTGCTGGTTATCACTTCGACGGATGGAATACCCGACGAGATGGCCGAGGCACAAGCTATGTCGAGGGCGAAATGTTCAACATTGCGGGCGACACCACGTTATTCGCCGTGTGGGCCCGTAACGGCCTGCCACCAGACACGCTCCCAGCCCCCACCGTGGTCGCCGGTGATGGCCAGGTGGTGATCACCGGGGTTCGAGCGCCTTCGGGCACCACCCCTGTACGTTTCATTGTGACGGCATCCAATGGCGCCACATGCTCCTTTACTTCGACGAGCGGCGGTAGTTGCACCATTCGTGGATTGGTCAACGGACGCACCTACACCTTTACGGTTGTGGCACGTAACGAGTACGGCGACTCCACTCCGTCTGGACCATCGCTCGGTGCGGTGCCACTGGAGACTCCGCTGGAGCCGGTCGTTCAACCGATGCAGGCACCACTTCCGCCAGGCGACTCGGCACTTCTGGTCAACGGTCGACCCGATAACAGTGTTGTGGTCGAGCCCAATAGCGAGGAAACTGGTCTGGAGATCTCCGGAAATGGCTTCACGATGAGCCTTGATGGTCTCGATGGATTGGGTAACCCGCTCAACCTTGACGCCAACGGCGTTCTTCTCTTGCAGGCGAACCGTTCCGTACAGACGTCAGGAACCGGCTTCCGCGCCAACTCCAATGTGGAGTTGTACATCAATCCGCCCACGAGTCGGAGCGCGCGCGTCAGTCACGCAACACGGGCCAAGGCGATCTATGTCGGTACGTTGCTTACTAACGCGAGTGGTTCGTTCAGCGGTGTGACTCAATTGCCCATGTCGGTCACCGCAGGTGTGCACATGTTGCAGGCAGTGGGAATTACCCCAGGAAACCAGCGTCGGGCGATGACTTTGGGCGTCAAGGTCAAGGCGGATGTAGCCGCGCCAGGAGTCGTCACAAGGCCGAGCATCGTTGTGACTGCCGATGGTGTTGCACACCTCCGCTGGGGTGCACCCAAGACCGGTGCCAGGGTGACCTCGTATGAGGTCTCCTACCGGCTCACGGCCGAACCGCGATTTGGCGCTCCTGTTGTGGTTAATCGCACGAATACGAAGATCCCGGGCTTCGTAGGCGGGTGTGCGTACTTCGTCCGATTCGTAGCCCTCAATGGTGGCGGCCGGGGATCAGCGTTGACCAAGCTCCTCGTAGTCGGTGTCAACGGGAAATCGACACGAGGCGACTTCATTTGTCCAGTGTTGCGAAGGTAGGACGGAGCAGGGGGATAGATCACAGCGTGTAGCGTCTGCGGCATGGACGCCAAGCTTCGACGACAACTGCACTTCTCCATGGTGTTGCAGGGGTCGGCGGCCCTCATGATGCTGGGCGCGTTTGTATTGCGTGTTATCTACTCCGGACTCGACGTGCTTGCTTTGGTTTTCTTGCTCGCCGGTGTGGGCGCAGCGGCCTTCGCCGTGGTGTTGTTTAAAAAGGCAAGGCAGATCGCACCACCTGGGGAATGACAGAAATTCACCTCTATGTCTGAAGTGGCGGACTTCGCCATTCGAGGCCGGCCGGATTGGTGAAAGTCAGCGTCGATTCGGGATTGCCGTGCAGCGTCCAGTTGCCTTCGTGCACGAGATGGTGATGGTGGTAACAGAGGCCAGCAAGGTTATTGGTCGTTGTGGGACCGCCTTGGGCCCAGTGAATCACGTGGTGAACCTCGTGAATTGGACTGTGACATCCGGGGTATCTGCACACGCCGCCATCGCGGGTGAGGACATAGCGACGCAGTTTCGGAGAGATCGTCCGCACTGATGCGGAGATCGTGTCGATGCAGCCTCGTGGGTCGAGGCTGATCAGACGTGTGGTTGCATCGCAAGAGATGCGTCGTGCCGTCTCGGCGGTGATCGGCGTGACAGGCTGCCCGGTGAAGTTTTCAATCCAGCCGGGGAGAGCGCCACTGTCGTCTCGCTCGCAGATGAGGGACTCAGTCGGGATAGTGATGTGTACGACTGGCCGTTCGCCATGCGTATTAGGCAGCCCGTCTGCCCCGGCCACGCGTGAGGCAACGGCGACGATGTGGGCGAGGGCAGACATATTGCGCTGAGACAGGCTCGGCTTGTCGATGAGAAACCCCCGGGGGAGTTTCACCCTTCGGCTCGCGAGTTGCCTCGCGGGCGGCCGTCAACGCACTAAGCAGTGCCTCGCCCACCTCGGGTGCGAGCAGTCCGTCAACGCGTACGTAGCCGTCCAGGCACCGCGAAACATGTAGACCCACAGAATCACGGCGCTTTTGTGCGTCAGCGTCGTCCATGGCCTGCGGGTCTAGGGCATGCAGGTGTTCGAAGAGGATGCGACCGAACTCTTCGGGCTCAACCCCGGAGGCGGCGTAGGCCAGGTCGGCCTCGATCGCCTTGAGCCCCTCGCGCAAGTGCGGGAAGGACTTGTGGGCATCGGTGAGCACGGCGACGTGGCCCCAAGTGACTGTGCCGTCCGCCCACGCGGCAGTCATCAAGGGGCAGGTCTCGCGCGCCTTGGATTGCACGATCAGGCGACCGGATGCCGCGGCACCCTCGCCGGTGCGGGCCCGAAGCCATGCCTTGGGAGTCGCAAAGCCTTCGTTGTTCCATTCGCCACTGGCAGCGTGCACTCCCACAACATCCGCCAAGGCGGCTTCAAGTCGGCGGCGCTCTGCGGCTAGTGCAACGGCGACCTCGCCTGCACCCAGACCGGTGGCATTCGTGACGCCATCAGCGCCCACAGCTGCAAGTGCGACGACTTGGTCCATCGCGACGGCGAGCGCATCAATTGCCTGATGCATCGACACACAGGGCGCAACACGTGGTCGTGCATCACGCGGGGTGACCTCAACGCGGCGACGCGAATTGCGACGTCGAGTGGGAGAAGCAACGGACATGAAATGGCACCTTCGAACGGGGTGGACAGCAACACAACGACCCGTAATCAAGAACCCAGTGAGATTGACATCTCGGACATAAGCAACTCATGAAACATGCTCTCGTTCGAGAGCTCCACCGTATGCAGAAATGATAAATCACCTGACTGACAATGGCAAGTATTTCAACAAACTTTTTTTGCAGAAATGTGCAAAAAATTCTTACTGCGTATGCGATTTCTGCCAGAGCGTACGCAGTTGCGGAAGCCGTTCGATATCCACAGCAGCGGCCCAATCTGATGATGCGCGGGACTCCGTACGCCATGACCGAAGTGCTGCGCGAGCAAGATCTGGATTACGACGAATTCGTCGTGCCATCTCCATTGCAGTCTCGAGCACAGACTCCTGCGGCACCGCGCGCCAGGCTAGTCCAAGACGTACGGCGTCATCGCCATTGAGTTGCTCGCCGAATATCGAGAGGGCCGCGGCCGTGTCCTGGCCGACGTAGCGCTCAAGCAGATGGAAGTGCCCGCCACCGGGATGTATGCCGATCCGCAGGAAGCCCGACATCAACTTCGCGTCATGCGCAACGACGCGCAGCGTCGCAGCTAGAGCCAGATTGAGTCCGGCACCCACGGCACCACCGTGTACGGCCGCGATGGTGGGCGTGGCAATCGAACCGAAGGTGACGAAGGAGTCGTAGATCGTGCGCAGGCCCGACCAAGAGTCCTCGCTGAAGGGCTCATTGCCCACGGCAGTCAGGGTCGCTAGATCGCCACCAGAGCAGAAGTCGATGCCAGCACCGTTCAAGACTGTCGCCGCGACAGAGCGATCCGCATCAATGTCGCGCAAAACAGCGATGAACTCCTCGGCCATCGGCACTGTGAACGCATTCCGGCGCTCAGGTGCGTTCAGGGTGATTAGCGCGACGCCGTCGATCGCCTCAACTAGGACTTCATTACTCATCATGGACTCCCTCAGGTTCAGAATGAAATCATCCCATCCCTGCTTTGTCCCCTGCCCCATGTGTGCCTCCGAGGAATCCAGCGGACAAAGGCCTATCGTGCGCCTCAGCTGAGCTTCAGCGGGCGGCCGCTGAGCTGACACCTGGAGGCACTTCATGGACAACGGTCTCGTACGCAAACTAATCGCGGAGTTCGTCGGTACTTTCCTACTCGTCTTCCTCGCAGTTGGCGCCGCTGTCTTTGGTATCGCGGCGATGATCGGCAAGGACCAGCAGGGTCCAGGCGCCGGCATCGTCGGTGTCGCGATGGCATTTGGCCTGGTGCTTCTTGGCATCGCGTATGCCTTCGGACCAATCTCGGGGGCACATGTCAATCCTGCGGTCACCCTCGCGATGCTCGTCGGGCGTCGAATGCCAGCGAAGGAAGCAGTTAGCTATTGGATCGTGCAGTTCATCGGTGCGATTGCTGCAGGAGCCCTACTCAAACTCTTCGTCTCGTCATTCGGAGTCACGGACTACACCGGTGGTCTCGGCACAAACTCCTATGACAACGGCGCGATCAACATGGGTGGTGCGTTCGTGCTCGAGGTGGTGCTCACGGCCGCGTTCGTGCTCGTGATCTTGCTAGTGACCGAGCGCATCGCTGCACCAGGTTTCGCTGGCATCGCGATTGGCCTCACGCTCACGCTCGTCCACCTTGTCGGCATTCCGCTGACCGGCACTTCAGTGAATCCGGCTCGTTCGCTGGGACCGGCCCTCTTCGAAGGCGGCACAGCGCTGTCTCAGGTGTGGCTCTTCATCGTGGCACCACTCGTTGGCGCACTTATCGCCGTGGTGTTGTGGAAGATCACTCGCAAAGACGAGGCCATGCCCGAGGCACAGGTCGCCGGTTCAGAGCGCGAGTAATTAAGCCGGGCGCTTTCCGCCGTAGCGCTTCTTGCCATGCTGAAAGCCATACGTCTTTGGCTTGTCACGACGTGAACCACTTGAGCGGGAAGGTTCTGGCTTTGGGTGCCATGGCACACCACTCGGTTCGCGTGAACCTGTGATCGACACGAGCTCCTTGGCATGTGGCTCAACGCGAACGAATGCCGCCTCAACGCCGGCCTTTTCTGTGAGCGACTTGACCACGTGCTTTTGCTTGGAGGTCGTGAGTGTCACCACAGTGCCTGACTCGCCTGCGCGAGCTGTGCGACCGGCACGGTGCAAGTAATCCTTCGGGTCTGCCGGGGGATCGACGTGTACGACCAGTGAGATGTCATCAACGTGGATTCCGCGAGCGGCAACGTCAGTGGCAACGAGCGTCAATGTCTCACCGGAACGGAAGTCGTTGAGCGTGCGAGTGCGCACAGCCTGCGACTTGCCACCATGCAACGAGCCCACCGGAACGCCCTGAAGCGCAAGCTTGTCTGCGAGGCGATCAGCACCGCGCTGCGTGCGGACGAAGAAGAGGGTGCGGCCATCGCGTGCGGCGATCTGGGCCGTGACGATGTCCTTGTGCTCGGGGTGCATGACCAGTACGTGATGGTCCATCGTGGTGACTGAGGCAGTCTCGGTGTTGACCGAGTGCTGAACAGGGTCCTTCAAGTAGGACTTCACCAAACTCTGTACGCGCTTATCGAGCGTTGCGCTGAAGAGAAGCCGTTGGCCCTTTGCTGGAGTGGCGTTGAGAATCAGCTGAACGGCTGGCAGGAAGCCGAGATCAACCATCTGATCGGCTTCATCAAGAACCACAATCTCGACCGAAGAAAGATCCGCTTCGCCCTTTTCCATCAAGTCCATGAGACGACCAGGCGTTGCAACAAGGATTGGTACGCCAGCGCGCAGTGCATCGATCTGCTTGCGATAGGGCATTCCACCCGCGATGAGTTGGGAGTTGAGGCCCACCTTGTGTGCGAGTGGCACGAGGGCGTCGTGGATCTGCATCGCGAGTTCGCGCGTCGGCGCTAGGACGAGGGCAAGTGGCTTACGTGCCTTGGCCTTGCGGCCTGCAAGGCGCGTGAGCACCGGCAGCCCAAAGGCGAGGGTCTTACCCGATCCGGTCTGCCCACGACCGAGCACATCGCGGCCTGCGATTGCGTCGGGAATGGTGGCGATCTGGATAGGGAAGGGAGAGGAAATGCCCTGTTTAGAGAGCATGCTGACGATTTCGGGGCTAACCCCGAGGGATTCGAACGACATATTCACACTTTCGAGACGACAAGCTCGTCTCGCGGTGGCTTTTCGCCGAAGATGCCAGACCAGCATGCAGACGCATAGTTCGCGTCCATTGGATGGGAACGGAGGTTCCGCATAAGACTGTACGTCATTGTGGACGAAACTACTAATTGAGCGCGTTTGGCCCTGCAGTTGATCAGTTGAGCAATTTCTCCACATCGGGGGCGATTGCTTTGGGAGTAGTCGTGGGGGCGTAGCGCTTCACGGTCTTGCCATCAGGGGAGATGAGGAACTTGGTGAAGTTCCATTTGATGCGCGAACCGAGTGGACTCTTTGATTGCTTCTTTAAGAATCCAAAGACCGGGTGCTCGTCTGAGCCGTTGACGTCAACCTTTGATGACAACGGGAAATCCACGCCGTAGTTGATCTGACAGAACTCTTCAATCTGTGCGTCGTCACCTGGTTCCTGATGGGCGAACTGATCGCATGGGAATCCAATGATGACTAGGCCCTGATCCTTGAACTCCTCGTACATCTTCTGGAGTCCTTCGTACTGCGGCGTGAACCCGCACTTACTCGCGGTGTTGACGATGAGAACCGGACGGCCAGCGAATTGGGCCAAGTCGACCTGCTGGCCGTGGTTGTCGGTGAAGGACAGGTCGTAGATGGTCGCGTCAGACATGTGCCCATTGTCTACTAGATTTGGCCATTAGGGGGAGCGGGCGACTGATCTTGCATGTTGGCTTCCCGAAGACGGGGACGACAACTCTGCAGCGCTGGCTGGCCAAGAACTGTGCTGGTCGCTACCTCGGCAAAGCGGCCCCTGGATTGGACCTGCCGGATTTCGATCTCTTTCCCGCGCTTCGTGCTGCGGTAACTCGTCCGCCCATCTGGGCTACCGAGCGGTGGGCGGCGGCCGAAATTGCTCCGGTCGCGAAAGCCATAGCTAGGGCGATTGAGGTGGTCGGAAGTCCGATTGTCAGCGACGAAGATCTCGTACGGGTGATTCAGCGCAGGGGACGGGGATTTCCGTTTCTTGAAAATGAGGAACCTCCGATCGTGAGCCTCCTCGAGGTTTTGGCGCATGAGTTTGCGATAGAGGTCCTCGTCACGCTACGGGCCCAGTCGACATGGTTGCCTTCGAATTACGCTGAGGTAGCGAGACAAATGGTGTCGCCTGCACAGCAGGATTTTGAGCGCAGAGTGAGCGAATTTCTCACTGATCCCACTCCGACTGGCGTTTCGCATTGTGATTGGGCGTCGTGGATAGTTCAGCTGCGCGGTGCGGTTGGGCCAGACCACGTGCATTGCTTGTTACTCGAAGAGATGTCGACTCCCGAGTACTGGCAAACTGCCGCTGCTCTCTTTGGAGTGCAAACCGCTACTCCGCCCAAACGGATTGCGAACGCTCTCGCAGTAGTAGAAGACGAGTGGGCACTTCGCGATTTGATTCCCCGTGCAGCAAATAATCTTGACGGGGTCGCATCTCGTACAACAATTGTCATGCCCGATGAATTGCGTGAACGGGTGAGAAGCACGTATCGGGCGTCTAATGCACACCTTGCGGATTTACTGAGCAAATCTTTCGACGAGTTGAGCGCGCTCGGCTACTGATAATGCACGAGCAGTAAGGCAGCGATTACGCCCACAGCGCCGACGTACCAACCATATTTATTAGCTGCAGCAACCTCAGGCTCGGAATAGCCGTACATCGTGGAGAACTGGCTCGGCCCGAATGCCGGAATGGATAAGGCGGCCAAGATGGTGACGATGGCAATGGGTTTGTTGGGCGCGAAGATAAATAGCGGCGCGAGAAGTCCGATGCGTAGTGCGACCATTCCGGCCCATCGCTTAAAGCCCTTGCGCGGGTTTACTCGCTGGCTTGGGTGGAATGCTGAGCCAACGAAGATTGCCGCACCCGTCGCCGCAAGAATGGGACCAGCCCAGAGATCAATCACACTTATCCAGTCGGGTGCCGGCATTGTGAAGTAGAGAACCACTCCGATAGCAACGCCAATGTTGGGCGACTGGTCAATCCAACTGGTACGCCTGCGTTGCTTGCGTGGGGCATGTTTGCGGAGTATCCATGTGTAGAGGGCCCACAGTGGCGCTGCAAGCCGATCGAGCAGGACAGCGACAATCACCCCGATAGGACCGACCGTGGCGGCGGCTACTGGCAGCACAAAAAATGAGGTGTTGGGCGCTGCACTCATTGCGTACAACGTTGCTCGGCCCACGCGACCTTCGCCCTTGGTTGTAAGGAGAGACACGCCTAGGAGCACGCCCGTCGCAACGACGATGAGCAGTGGCCAAATCACGTCTGGAAGGGATTCGATCTGCCATACGGCCGTGACTGAAATGAGGATGGCTACCAATAGGAGTTGAGTCCGAATGATGTGAGACCACACCAACCGAAAACGCTCAACTCGCAACGCGATGAGGCCAAGAACCACGCCGGTCGCGTAGGCGAGTAGCACCACCACAGTCATGTGAGCACCATTTGAGTCGAGCCTATCGGGGGCAAAATCCTGAGTGGCTATGACATGCTGCTACCCACATTGACCAGGAGGGTTTATGCGAGCAATCCACATCGCGAATTTCGGTGGCCCGGCAGAGGTCGTCCTCGTAGACCTTGATGAGCCAGGCGCGACCCCCGGCCACGTGCTGATCGACGTACATATCGCGGGTGTGAGCTTCCCTGAATTGCTGCAGACCAAGGGCACGTACCAGATGAAGCCAGAACTTCCCTACGTCCCAGGATCTGAAGTCGCAGGTGTTGTTCGCAACGCTCCAGAGTCGTCTGAATTCGCACCCGGTGACCGGGTCATGGCGTTCTCGATGTTGGGTGGGTTCGCCGAGACCGTCGCTGTCGCCGAGCACTTCGTCTTGCCCCTGCCAGACTCAGTCTCCTTCGAGGTAGGCGCGGCCGCAGGTATGAACTATTTGACGATGCAGTTTGGCTTGGTCCGCAGGGGCCAGCTTCAGGCGGGCGAGACTGTCCTCGTACATGGAGCCGGAGGTGGCATTGGAACGGCCACTATTCAATTGGCGCAGGCCTACGGAGCGAAGGTAATCGGCGTAGCGTCTTCCCCGGACAAGGCTGACGCTGCGCGGGCTGCGGGCGCCACGCGAGTCGTGCCGACTGAAGGCTTCAAGGACACGGTCCTCGATCTCACCAATGGCCGCGGAGTCGACATGGTCGTTGACCCGGTGGGTGGCGACCTCTTCACGGATTCCCTGCGTTGCCTGTCGCAGGAGGGCCGCCTGCTTGTCGTGGGCTTCGCGGGCGGGGAGATCCCGACGGTGCGCGTGAATCGACTGCTGTTGAACAACATCAGCGCAGTCGGCGTGGGCCTTGGCGCCTTCCTGGCGCCGAACCCGAATTACACCCGCGCTCTTTGGGACGAAATCACCCCACTTTTTGAAGATGGGCAGCTACGGCCAGTTGTGGCGGAAACCTTGCCATTGGCGAGAGCAGCCGATGCGCTCATAGCTCTGGATGAGCGTCGGGTTAATGGCAAGGTGCTGCTCGCCGTACGGTGAAAGTGGGCAACGCCACGTCGCTGTTCTCGAAGACTTCACCTACGCAGGTCCGCTGCTGTCTATGCTCGAAGAGCACTCTTCGTGCAGACGAGAGGACCCCTGATGGCCATTGACTACGCCGTTCCCGATGAGATTCGCGAGCTCGCGGCCCGCACTCGTGCATTTGTAAATGAGCAGTGTGTCCCCGCGGAGGGTGTCCTTCTTGATTCACGACATGGCATCCCGGACACCGAGCGCGCTCGGCTTCAAGGGCTAGCGAAGGCTGCTGGCGTATTCGCCCCGACGGGTCCTACGGAATATGGCGGGCACGCTCTCAGCCACACAGCACAGGCCGTGATCCTCGAGGAGAGCGGTCGGAGTCTGCTGGGCCCCATTGCCATGAACTGCGGTGCGCCAGACGAAGGCAACATATTGCTGCTTGACAAGGTTGCGACCCCCGAGCAGAAGGATCGCTATCTTGGGCCGCTCGTGCGAGGTGAAATGCGCTCGGCGTTTGCGATGACCGAACCCGCACCCGGCGCCGGAGCAGACCCGGAGTCTTTGAAGACATCGGCAGTCAAGGACGGCAACTCCTGGGTTCTCAACGGCCGCAAGTGGTTCATCACGGGTGGCGTCGGTTCAGGATTCGCTATCGTGATGGCTCGTACGCCTGGTGGAGCCACGATGTTCCTTGTCGATGGCAGTAATCCCGGCATGAAAGTCGAGTGCGCTCTCGAGACGATGGACATTGCCTTCTCAGGCGGACACGCAGTCATTGACTTCGAAGACTGTCGGGTAGATGAGTCGATGGTTCTCGGCTCGGTGGACGAGGGATTCCGTTACGCACAGATTCGTCTGGCTCCGGCACGTCTGACTCATTGCATGCGTTGGCTCGGAGCAGCGCGACGTACTCACGAGCATGCGGTGGCCTACGCCGGTGATCGCCAAATGTTCGGCACCAATCTCGCATCCTTAGGCATGGCGCAGCAGTTGATCGCCGATAACGAGATCGACATCTCGGCCTCTCGTGCGCTCATCTGGCAGGCGGCCTGGGTACTCGACCAGCACAAGTCAGGCAAGCAGGAAACCTCGATCACCAAGACATTTGTGGCCGAGGCCGTCTACCGGATCGCGGATCGCTCGATGCAATTGTGTGGGGGCAGCGGGACGCTGCTCGATCGTCCCGTGGCGCGAATCTTTCAGGAGATCCGCCCATTTCGCATCTATGACGGCCCCTCGGAGGTCCATCGCCGGGCGATTGCTCGGCGCGCGAGCCGCAACGCCGAGAAAGGCCTTTTGCCTGGAGATTGGATGTAGAAGATTGACGCTGAAGCGCATAGGCTGAGCATATGAAGGCTCGTGAAGAAGACCTCGATTACATTAACTACTGGCAGAAGCGCTACGCCAGCGGTCGCACCTCCGGGGTGGGGAGTTACGGTGCTAACGCCGAATACAAGTCTTCGATCATCAACGAAATCGTCGAGCGTGAAGGTGTTCAAAGCGTTCTTGAGTTTGGATGCGGCGACGGCAATCAACTGACTTACTACCGATTCCCTCGCTATGTAGGTCTAGACGTGACGCAAGAAGCGGTCGATATGTGCTTGGCGAAATTCGCAGACGATCCCACGAAGTCTTTTCGGTGCTACACGCCTGGCGAACACCTGACGCTTGGCTCGTTCGACATGACCATGGCGGTCGAAGTTCTCATGCACATAACGCGTGATGATGACTATTTCCTGACTCTCCAGGCGCTGTTGGATAATTCATTGCGCTGGGTTGTTCTTATCGATCCACTGTGGCCCGTACGGAAATACGAAAAGGGTTCGCACGAGAAGCATCGCGAACTGCTGAAGTTCCTCGAAGACCTTGATGATTTCGAGATCGTCGAGACGCGCATTCATCCCTCTGCCACTCTTGAAGGGCGCAAAAATGGAGAAATCGGGGAGATGGCTTCCGACTTCCTTCTCTTGCGACGACTTGGCGCCTAAGTCACGCCTGTAGAATCGTACGTAATTCTGCGGCGGCGACGTGTTGGTCTTGAGCGAAGATAGCAGTGATTCCCAACTCGCGAGCCGCGATGATATTGGGCTCTTCATCGTCAATGAAGACGGCGTGAGCGGCCTCGACACCGAGGACGTCGAGTGCGTGTAGAAATATCCGCTCCTCAGGCTTACGCATGCCGATCTCTCCACTGATGAGAACCGCATCGAATACATTGTCCCAGCGCTCGCGCGGATACGGATTATCCCAAGAGTTAGACAGCAATGCAGTCACCCATCCAGCAGCACGCGCCTCGCGGCATAGATTCAAGATCTCATCGTGCGGTTCGAAGTGATCAAACATCCGTTGGATCAGCCCATCCGGTGAAATTGCGATGCCGTAATGCTCGTGTAGTTCATCACTGAGCCAGTTGGCTATGCCCTGTGCGTCGATCTCTCCGCGCTCGAGTGCGTGCATCATGTGGTCTTCACCTGGCTGGGGTGCGTACCAGTCGAGAATCGCCATCGTTTCTGCATAGGGAAGGCCCTCCTCGGCCGCCCAGCGCTGCATTGCATGCGCAATCGGTGCGGTGAGAACACCACCCCAATCGACGATCAGCGCTCGTCTCATGCGATCACATTTAGATCTGGCATCGCGAAGGGATGTTCGCGCTCGTAGGCACGGGCCGCACGAAGTAGTAACCGATCGTCGTAATGCCGCCCGATCATTTGCATAGCGACAGGTAGTCCGTCACTTCCGAATCCAATGGGAATGGATGTAGCTGGATGCTGGGTGAGATTGAGTGGCCACGTGAAAGGGCACCAGTCCATCCAGTGTTCCATGCGTTGCCCCTCGACCCAAGGTTCGGCCAGAGCCTGGCCGATGGGGAGCGCAGTCGTCGGCATTGTCGGTGTCACGATGACGTCATACTCGCTAAGGAGTCCTTGGAAGATGGCCATGAGCATGGGTCGAGCTCGTTCGGCGTCGATCACGTCAGATGCGGACAACGCCAGCCCTCGGCGAGTGGTTGCGACGAGACCTGGGTCGCTCTTGCTCCACTCATTTTCGGGGATATGTCGGAGAGTCTGGGCAAGCATTGAATCCCAGATCGCCATGAACTCGAAGTGGGGCAACGTGAAATCGAGGGAGATAGACGTGACATCTGCACCTATGCGCTCAAGAGCATCGACTGCGTCTTCGAGGCGTTCGGCGACGTCAGGATGCACCGGAAAGCCGCTCCACGTGGGAGCGTAGGCGACTTTGAGCCCCTCAATACCTGCTTCGAGACCATCGATCCACGAGCGCTCATCGAGGCGACTTTGGAAGGTGGCCCGGGGATCGGGCTGTGCGACCACGGACATCGCGTGTGCAGCGTCTGTGACCGTCTGAGTGATCGGGCCCACATAGGAAAGCAGGCCGCCCGTAGATGGAGGATGGATAGGGATCACGCTGAATGTGGGCTTGATCGTGAATACGCCGGTGAAGGCAGCGGGGATACGTACGGATCCCGCGCCGTCACTACCGGTGTTGAATTTCCCCATGCCGGTGGCTGCTGCGGCAGCCGCACCCGCAGAGGAGCCACCCGTCGTGCGGTTGAGGTCCCATGGGTTGCGTGTTAGTCCAGTCAGTGGGGAGTAGCTCGTGCCCTGCCAGCCGAATTCCGGAGCGGTGGTCTTGCCGAGGATTAGTGCGCCCCCCTCGCGCAGGCGACGGGCCATGGGCGCGTCTTCCTTAGCGATCTTGTGGGGGTCGGTCTGTAGTGAACCCTTGCGGGTGGGCCAGCCCACGAGGTCCATCGTGTCTTTGACCGTCGTCGGGATCCCGTCAGCGAGGCCCAGCGACTCCCCACCGGCCCACCGGGTGGTGGATTCCTCGGCTGCCTTCTTGGCACTCTCTAGGTCGAGCAGCACGAAGGCGTTGAGCGCCGGGTTGACCTCGTCGATGCGGGCCGCGGTCGCCTCGAAGACGTCTAGGGGTGTGAATTCCTTTCGACGGTAGCCGGCAGTCATCTCTGCAGCGCTGAGGTCAGCGAGGGACTCATGTGTCATGCCCGCATTATCGCAAGTCCCACAGGGCCGAGCGGAGTTTCCGAGCACTTCTTGGCCATTCGGTACGTGCGAGGGGCCACTTCGGCGTAGCCTCCGATGCACTGACAACGCACTAGGAGGAATCGTGGAGTTCTGGAAGGTCGATTCATTCGACGGGATCGTCGTCGCGGCATACAACCGTCCACCCATGAACTACATGGAGGGCGGCGGCATCGGCGAACTCAAGGAACTCATCCGCTCGTGGGACGACCCCAAGGTGCGCGTCGCGATCATCACCGGCAACGTGCCGGACAAGTACATCACCCACTACAGCGTTGAAGAGCTAGTTAATTCAGGTGGCGATCTCGAGCAGCTGCGTAAGTGGGCGCCGGATCTGATCTACCCCTATCACCAACTGTTGCAGTCGATCACAACGCTCGATATCCCGGTGATCGCAGCTATGTCAGGCGACACGATGGGCTGCGGCCTGGAGCTCTCGCTGAACTGTGACATCCGCATCGCGCAGCGTGGCAACTATGTCATTGGCTTCCCTGAGGTTGCCCTCGGCATTCTCACCGGCACAGGTTCGCAGTTGCTTGCGCGCACAATCGGTCATGGTCGCGCGTTGGACTTCATGTTGCGTAGCCGCACGGTCAGCCCCGAAGGCGCGCTTGAACTCGGAATTGTTAACGAACTAGCTGACGATGCTCGTGCGCGTGCAATCGAGGTCGCCCAGATGCTCGTGCATCAGTCGCCAGTCTCGCTCGCTGCAGCTAAGCGCTCTGTTGTGCGCGGTGCAAATCTGCCGATCGCTGAGGGCTTGCGTATCGAGGCTGAAGAGTGGCTGAAGACCATCGTCACCGAAATCGCGTTCGAGAAGATGCGCGACTACGTAGCCACCCCGTACGCCGACCGCAACGATTGGGTGCGCAAGAACGGTGCGCACCCAGCGAAGGGCATGGCGACCGGCTCCTGAACGGTCACCTACGCTGATCTCGGAGGTAAGTGATGCTGATCGAGGTCTGGTCCGACGTTGTGTGTCCGTGGTGCTTCATCGGCAAGCGCCGGTTGGAGTCTGCCCTTGAGCAGGCTGGTGTGAGTGATGCCGAGATTGTCTACCGAGCCTTTCAGCTTGATCCGAGTGCGACCACTGATGGCGTACGCACGGTTGATGTCATCAGCCGTAAGTACGGAGTGAGTCCTGCGGAAGCCGAGGAGATGATGGGCAACGTCACTTCGGTAGCAGCTGTCGAAGGGCTCAGCTTCCGACTCCTCGACGGCGTCAGTGGCAACACCGGCGATGCGCACCGACTGCTCCTTTGGGCAGCGGAGCAAGGTCGCGGGCAGGAGTTCGTCGAGGCGTTGTTCCATCACTATTTCGAACTGGCAGAGCCGGTGTTCACAACTGACGATCTCCTGCCGATTGCCGAGGAGGTCGGGCTCGATCGTGCCGCCGCGGCCGCTGTGCTCGCATCAGATGCCTACGCCGATCAGGTCTCCGCTGATCAGGCGCAAGCGGCCGCTTATGGAGCTACTGGGGTGCCCTTCTTTGTCTTCGACCGCAAGGTCGGGTTCTCTGGGGCTCAGCCGCTGGAGGTCTTCGTTGGGGCGCTGGAGCAAGTTCGTAGTTAGCGAGGCGAGACCTCCTACCAATTTGCGGGTTTGGGGCGCAGGTTTGGTAGATCTGTGCCAGATTCTGCTCCAGACATCGGGTCACTCATCAGGAGTGCGCGGCGCGAGGAGGACACATGCAGGGGCTTGCTGGCAAGGTAGTAATCATCACTGGAGCGGGCTCTGGCCTAGGACGCGAGTCTGCGATCGAGTTGGCCAAGGAGGGCTCCCGCATCGCGGTAGCCGACGTCAACCTCGCAGGCGCGCAGGAGACCGTGGCCACGATCACGGCAGCTGGCGGCGACGCATTCGCGCTTGAGGCCGATGTCAGCAAGAGCGCATCTGTGCAGAAGATGATTGCAGGAGTGCTCGATCACTACGGCACGATCGACATCCTCGTCAACAATGCTGGTGTTGTTGGTCAGTTGCTTCCCGTACACGAAGTGTCTGAGGAGTCTTGGGACTTCGTACAGGGCGTCGATATGAAGGGCGTGTTCCTCTGCTCGAAGTACGCGATTCCGACGATGCTGGCTAAGGGCAAGGGCGTCATCATCAACATTGCCTCGGTCTCCGGCTTCCTCGCGAGTGCGACGGGTGTTGAATACACCGCCGCGAAGCACGGCGTCACGGGCCTCACAAAGCAGCTCGCGTACGACTACGGCCACAAGGGCATTCGCTCCATCGCCATCGGCCCAGGCGTCATCGAGACTCCCTTGACTTCGGAGTGGACATGTGAAGGTGGTCCATTCCACGAGCTCACCATGGAAGCACCAGCTGGTCGCTATGGTCGTGCGATCGATGTGGCTCGTCTCGTTGTGTTCCTTGCTAGTGATGAGGCTGACTTCATGCACGGACACACCATCCCGATCGATGGTGGATCCATCATCCGCTAGTTCGCTTACTCGAAGTGCGGGCTGGATTACGGGTTAAACCGGTAATCCAGCCCGCACT
>CAINMH010000114.1 GCA_903850745.1 uncultured bacterium | reverse complement strand
GATTCCGTGTGTTGTGATGCTTCCCCGGCACTTTGGCAGAACCTGATTGGGCATACCGACGTTTACGATCACGGCATCGGGGCGCGCGTGAACTGCATCGGAAAGAACCCGAAGAAGATCGGCGCTCATCCAAGTGTCACGCACCTCGATGACTAGATCCCGATCGGATCGGGCGACCACGGTGTCGATGAAATTGATGTCAAGACCGAATCCAAGGAGGTGACTGCCAATGCATGTCGGGGTCGCACCCATTGCAGATCCCCGGGAGGCACCGAGTCTGAGCACATCGACTTGTGATCCAGTCAGAGTGACATCCCCTTGCACCAACAGGGAGCGTTCTGCTGCATCGGCCACGAGCTCCTCGTCGCGTTTCACGTTGATGCGTGGGTACGACTCGCGCCGCGAGTTGATTAATTGCTCGCGGCGTTTTGCTGCTGCAATGAGAACTGCGGCCGGGAGGGTTCCGTCTGCGAGTGCTGTGAAGATGGCCTTGGCGGCGGAGTTGATAGCCCGCTCCTGGTCGACTGCTCCAAGGCAAAGGATGTCGGCTCCCGCAAGTAAGGAAGCCACGGCAGCGTGCAGCGGTGATTGTCCGGACGGGCCCACAATCGCGCCCATGTCGAGGGCGTCTGTCACGATGACACCGTTAAACCCGAGTTCATCACGCAGCAGATTGGTCGTTATTGACCGGGACATGCTGGCGGGTGAGTCTGGATCGATAGCCGCGACCAACAGGTGACCAGTCATCACCGAGCCGACACCTGCTCCGATGGCGGCTTTGAAGGGCAAAAGTTCGCGGTGTCGCAGCAGGTCGACGGTCGCGGATACGGTGGGGAGCGACTCGTGGCTGTCAACATGTGTGTCGCCGTGACCGGGGAAGTGTTTAGCAGTGGCTATGACACCGGTCGACTGAATTCCAGCGATGAATGCACCGACGTGCATGCTCGCCAACTCGGCATCCGCGCCAAAGGACCGCACACCGATCACAGGATTGTGCGGGTCAACGTTCACGTCGGCTACCGGCGCAAAAGTCCAGTCGATGCCAGAAGTGCGCAGCATTTGGCCGATGAGGCACCCCGTTGCTCGAGTTACCTCCGGGTCTGCAACTACACCGAGGGCAAAAGGGGAGAGGAAAGATGAACCGGTATTTGATTGAAGCCGAGTTATCTCGCCGCCCTCCTCGTCCACGGCGATGAGCAGATCGGATGAGGCCGCCCGCAACTCATTGACGGTCGCGAGTGTTCGCTTCGGACTGCCGCTGGCATCTTGGAACAGGCACACAGCGCTTACACCTTGGGCAACAGCGCGCAGGACCCACGGTTCGACAGGGTGAGCAATTACACCAGGCATGAGTGCACCCCACACCAAAGCGGAGAGGTCATCGCTCATCCGATTGCCTTCCTGTGAGCCGTACGCGATGGGGATGAAAGTGATCGGTCAAAGTGGATCATTTGGCCGACACCCGCAGCCTAGTGACCGTCTGGCTTTTTCATCCGCTCTGCGTAAGTGCCGAGTATGCTCCTTGGTATTCATAAGGACAGGGCCCGGTGACGAGCTCGCTTAAGCAACACGGTGAGGATGAGATGAGATGCTCTTGTGACTCATTTGGGACTATCACCAGCGCGTGGTCGACCGTCTTCCGAAGTCCTGGGCGTAGGCGCAGGGGTTGACGTTGAAAAAGAGCGACTTGCTTGAATCACGAAAATCTAGTTATCCGGTAGTGCGCGTACGCAGCCGTGTAAAGGTGCCCGCCATCCGCCAAATGGAAACCATCGAATCCGGGGCGGCGAGTTTGGGCATGCTCCTGGCACATCATGGTCGTTACGTGACGATGGATGAGTTGCGTGATGCGTGCGGAATTTCGCGGGATGGTGCCGATACGCGCGACATCTTGGTGGCTGCGCGCTCCTACAACCTGACTGCAAATGTGATGACGGTTGAGCCGGAGGAACTGAAGCAACACACCCTCCCGCTGATCATCAACTGGAATTTCAATCAGTACCTGGTTGTAGAGGGCTGGTATCCAGGGGGCTGGTACCTCAATGACCCTGCTGGCGGTCCTCGCAAGTGCCTCGATGAGGAGTTCGACTCAGCTTTTTCCGGAGTGGTTATCTCCGTGCAGCCGGACGATACCTTTGAGATTGGCGGCAAGCACCCAAATGTCCTGCGCCGACTTATGAATTCGGCGGGAAGGCTGGGACCGGCCATTTTCGCTGCCCTAATTGTGGGTCTGCTTCTGTTCGTGCCGACCTTCCTAATCCCTGCCCTCATGACGATATATGGCAATGGTCTTAATGGGCTCAACTCAATCACGGGAGTTGCTGTGGTGTCCGGGCTCGTCCTTGCCCTCGTGATCCAAGTTCTGCTTCAGGCCGTACAAGGGGTCCTAGGTATCAGGCTCTCCACCAGAATAAATATGAGGCTCACCGCCACGGTGGTGGACCGGATAATCCGACTGCCTACCGCTTTTCATGCCCAGCGGGGACCGGATTCGATTGCTCAGCGGGCCATGGCGATCGAATCAATGGGCGCCGGGGCCTCTGCTCTCGCTCTCGGCATTGGCGCAGCCATCTCCATCAGTGCGGTGGCAGCGATCGTCCTCATTGTGATCGACCCGATCATTGGCCTCACCGCACTGGCCATGGCGGCTGCGATGGCGGCTGCGATGGCTCGATACATACACAGGTCAAAGAATGATGCAGCGAATGTTCTTGTCGAAAAGATGGGAGTCGGAACCATCATGTCTTCTGCTCTCTCACAGGTTGAAGTGGTGAAAGCATCCGGATCAGAGGACAGCATCATCGCCCGCGGGGTCGCCTCGTTCAACAGACAACTTGAAGCTGAGCAGGTCGTAGCGTTGCGTAGGTTGAGTCTCATCCCAATCAACATCTTTCTCGATGGATTCGTGATCATCGCCGTCAGTGGGATTGCGCTATTGCAAATTGCCAACGGCCGACTTGAGCCAGGATCACTTTTGGCAGTTCTTGCGCTGACGGGAATCATGATTGGGCCGGTTGCGCAATTGACCGAATTGATTGCACAAGCTCAGATGCTTCGCCCCGTATTGGACCAGATCGACGATATTCTCGAGGCTGACCTTGACTCAGAATGGGATCAGATCACTGACGATTCGATCGCTTTTCCTAATGCACCTAACTCACTTGTTGGCGAAGTGTCGGTTGTGCGTGTCTCGTTTGGCTATCGCCGATTGGCCGCACCGGTCATCACGGATCTTGACCTTCATCTGGTGCCCGGTAGTCGTGTAGCGCTCGTTGGTCCATCCGGATGTGGAAAGTCAACAATTTCCCGACTTGTCACGGGGCTTTATCGCCCGTGGAATGGAGAGATCCTCATCGACGGCTTACCTCGAGGCAAACACGCTCCAGAAGTGCTCACCGATGGCATCGCGCTCGTTGACCAGGACGTGGCGATCTTCGCTGGCACGATCCGGGAGAACATCACGCTGTGGGACCCGAACATTCGAGACAACGACATTCAACGTGCCTTGCAGGACGCGCAACTTGATCGCGAGTTGGCACAGCGATCAGGTGGACTCGAAGCGATGCTGACAGAAGGCGGAGCCAATCTGTCCGGTGGACAAAGGCAGCGAATCGAGATTGCCCGCGCGTTGGCACGAAACCCTCGCATCCTGGTGCTCGACGAGGCGACCAGTGCCTTGGATGCACACACTGAGGAGCTGATCGATCAGGCTATTCGTCGCCGCGGCATCACCTGTCTTGTGATCGCTCATCGCTTATCGACCATCCGAGACAGCGATGAAATAGTGGTGCTCGATCACGGCAAGATTGTCGAGCGCGGAACGCATGCTGAACTGTTGGCTATGTCGGGCGCCTATTCCAGGTTGGTGGCAGCCGGATGAGCGCGGCACCCGATACATCCGGTCGCAACTTGCCGGGTCACCGAGGTATTTACCCGATGGCTGGAAGTGTTGTCGAAGTGTTGACCGGCGAGCTATTGGTCTTTGCAGAATTGCCCACCGGCCGAAGGCTGCCGTTAATGACCCGCAAGAGTGGGCAGATCGTGGTTGGGTGCGAACCCGCCTCCTCCGGTGCCCGACTATTTGTAACCGGACAGATCGAAACCACGATGAGGGAATTAACAGTCGACGCGGTGCTGACCGATCGTGCGCAGCCCTTCGAAGAGTGGGTGCACGCGCTGAGCGAGGCTGCTAGGAATGGAAGTTGGGCAACCAAAGTCGTTGCTCCCGAGCTCGTCGGATCACTTAAGTTGGCACCGGGCGAAGCGGTCGTTCCATCGGTAGCGCCTGTCCCGCCCACGGATCGATCCATCCTTGGTTGGTTGAAGGTGACATCAGGTGAAGCGAGGTTGTGCGGTCGGCACGCTGCGAAGGTGGCAGAGCGCGACGTGGCCGTACCGATCACCCGAGGCGTGTGGCTCACCAGCGGCCTGCGCTGCCAGATTGCCCGGGCTGACCAACCCGAGGATGTTGATGGATGGATTGGCGCATTGGATTTGATTGGTTGTTTGGCTCTGGAGTCGGTTTGTGAGTTGGATGCCGCTGCAGAGGCCCATGACCTAGCGCGCCGATCTTTCGCAGAAGATGTGACACTCACGCAGACAATGCAGGGAGTTGACCTTCTTGTTGGCGCTGCTGTTGGGGTGTTTCCCTCTGTACGCACCCCGTCAGAGGCGGAATCACCCGCACTAACGGCAGCATTTATGGCCCTCGAAAATGCTGGTTACCATTTGGAAGAAGGCGCGAGCGAGCGAGCACACGTCCAGGTGAGTAATGGTCGGGAGCCCTTTGTCGCTGCTGCAGCAGCAGCCGGAGTCCGTGTCCGACCTGTTGATCTTTCTGGACAATGGTGGAGGCATGAAGGGCCACCCTTAGTAGTGAGTGCTCGCCACGGGAATTTCTACTGCCTGAGCTGGACAGGTCGTACTTGGGCGATCACCGATCCTCGAGATCCAGATGTGCGGATCGCTGACGTAACTCAGATCCGCGAGGAACTGACTGGGCAAGGGTGGGAGTTCGCGCCGGTACTGCCGCCCGTCCCATTAGGGCTCGGTGACCTCGGCAGTTTGTCACTCAAACGTTCCGGTCGTGACGTCTTCGTCGTTGGGCTACTTTCCATTGGACTGGCTGTTCTGGCTTTCTTTACTCCATTCATTTTGGGCAAGGTGGCCGGTTCTGCGAACCTAGTTGACACTCGTGAAATTGTTACGGCGCTTATCGTGCTCACAATCGTGCTTGTAGTGAGTGTTGGATGGCGGTACGTTCGCAGTGTTGCGCTCGTTCGCATGCGAACGCGTGCGAGCAACTTGGCTGGTGGAGCCATGTGGGATCGACTGATAAGGCTGCGCACGACTTGGCACAACCAGCATTCCCTTGGTGAGCGAATGGTTCAATCCACGGCAGTGTCATCCGCTTCCGCAACGGTGCCGAACTATGTACTGGTCGATGTCCTGGACGCCATCACTGTTTTCGGTGGCCTTGCGGCAGTCGCTACGACAAGTGCGAGCTTGCTAGCTGCCGTGGTGGTGATGCTCGTGATTCAACTGGCCGTCAACGCTTGGCTCACTGGACAAACTGCACGGCGCACCTACTATCGGGTGTCGGCAAGCGCCGATTCGCAAGGTCGGTTGCTGGAGATTTTGCGCGCGGTTGACCAGCTCAAAATCTATGGCGCCGAGTCACGAGCATTTAAACGCTGGGCAATACCTCAGGCAAAACTCACACGCACTGATCTCGCAGTGCGACGCATCGCCATGGTGCAGACATTGGCTATCAGCGCTTGGCCCGTTCTCGGCCTGATCGTGCTCGTAGCGGTCTCTGCTGTCTCCAATGCAAGCTTCGGTGAGATGGTCACAGCGCAGGCAGCACTCGCTATTTCCGGGACCGCTTTAGGTGCGACTGCACTTTCCACGAGTTCCCTGATGAGTGGACGCGCAGTCCTGAGCACACTCAAGCCCGTGCTTGATGAGATCCCGGAAGCAGATTCTCGGGGAGTTGAACTCGGCCTGTTGAACGGCGATGTGGCACTACATAACGTCACGTTCAGATACGAGCCGGATGCGAAGCCCGTTTTTGATGGCATCTCCTTCGCCGTGAGCGCGGGCGAGAGTGTGGCGATTGTCGGACCCTCTGGATGCGGGAAAACCACTTTGGTGCGCATCTTGCTGGGACTTGAAGACCCTGAATCAGGCATGGTGACCATCGATGGGCGGGATATGGCTGTCCTGGACCGACCTTCCTTGCGCCGTCAATTTGGTTGTGTTCTGCAGTCATCGGCGCTGATGCCTGGAACCATTCGCTACAACGTTGATATGGGGCGAGGACTGGCGAGCGCGGATGTCTGGCGGGCGCTGGAGGGGGCATCGGTTGCCGAGGAAGTGCGGGCGATGGCCATGGGGCTTGACACGCTCGTGATGGATGGCGGCGGGGCAGTGTCTGGCGGCCAGCGCCAGCGGATCCTGCTCGCGCGTGCGCTGGCCGGCAATCCGAGAATGCTGATTCTTGATGAAGCAACAAGTGCCCAAGACAACGTCACTCAGGAATCAATCAGCAGTTACATGGAGAATCTTCGTGTCACCCGGATCGTGATCGCTCATCGACTTTCCACGATTGAAAATGTTGACCGGATCTTGGTGATCAATGAAGGAAAAGTGGTTCAGCATGGGTCCTACCAAGAATTGGTCGGGCAGCCTGGGCACTTTGTTGATCTCGTCCGTCGCCAAATGATGTGAATTGTCGTCACCGCCGCGAGGGGGGCAGGCTCACGTCACCATCCATGAAGGCGTCTAGCCAAGCTGCAAGCATAAGTAGGAGCAGGAAGCGTCGTGACGCATCAATTCTTCCCGCAGCGTGTTGGGAAGCCAGTTCCTCGACGTATGTCATATCGATGAGATCTCTCAACCGAACACTGTTTCTGATGAGAGCGAGCATCGCATCTGGGTTGTGAGTGATCCATCTGCGCAAAGGGGTCGGGAATCCGAGCTTCTGACGTTGTTGCGTCGAATGCGGTAACTGGCCACGAAAGGCCCGCCGCAGGAGCCACTTTGTGGTGCCGTCTCGGTATTTAAGCGAGTCGGGAATGTGGGTACTAATGCGAGCCACGTCGATATCGAGGAAGGGAACCCGCAACTCCAGTGAGTGGGCCATTGACATCCGATCAGCTATGGCGAGAGTGTCACTGATCAGCCAGTAGTTGATGTCGATGAGCTGCATGCGGCGTGACTCGGGTAGCGCATCGAAGTTCCCATCATGTGCAGCAAGTGCGTCGCCAGGTCGGAAGTGAGACTCCAGAGTTGTCGTCTGCAGGAGTCGATGCACGTCACCCGGAGTGAACGTGCCGTAGCCACCGCCGAAGTATCGGTCATTCAAGGTGGTCGTGGATCGGCGCAGATAATTGCGACCGCGAAAATTGATCCGTGATCTCGCCAGTCGCGCAGCAAATGCCCGAACGGGTCTTGGCAGTCGTCGAATGTGATCCAGATCGAAAGGCTCACGGTAGATTCGGTAGCCACCAAATAACTCGTCAGCGCCTTCACCTGACAGGACGACCGAGACTTGCTCGCGGGCGGTTTGCGCCAAGAAGTAAAGCGAGATTGCCGAAGGATTCGCGACAGGCTCGTCGAAGTACCACGCGATATCGGGGAGAGCATTGGTGAAGTCGTCGGCCGTGATCGTAATTTCATGGTGATCGGTGCCCAAGAGATCGGCGATCTCGCGCGCTTGCTCGAATTCATTTAGCGAGTCGAAGCCAAGGGTGAAGGTCTTCAGTGGATCCAGGCCAGCACGTTGCAATTGCTGTTGTGCGAGGGACACGATGATGGCGCTATCGATACCTCCGCTGAGAAAGGCGCCGACGGGTACGTCGCTGATTAGGTGATGTGTAACAGAATCCTCAACTGTGCATCGAATCTGCTCCGCAAGAGCGTCTTCATCCTCGCGGGTAGTGTCGTCGAATTCATATTCCCAATAGCGGTGCACGTCGATCTGGCCCAAGGCAAGGTCAACAGTGGCAAATGATCCTGGTGGCAAACGGTAGATGCCCGAGAAAAATGTCTCGGACAAAGGGTTGTATTGCAGTGTCAGGTAGCTCACCAGGGCATCGTGGTTGAGCACTCTGGGACATTTTGGATCGGTGAGGAGTGACTTAATTTCTGACCCAAAAGAAATGAGTGTTCCGTCGGTAGAAAGCCGGTAGTACAACGGTTTGATACCGAATGGATCACGTGCGAGAACGAGACGGTTGCGAGGAATGTCGTAGATAGCCAAACCGAACATCCCACGCAGTGACCGAAACATTTCTGAAAGGGCCGAGTGTCCTCCCGCTTGATAAAGCTGCAACACCGTCTCGGTGTCGCATTGAGTAATGAACTCCCTTTTCTGAGCGATCAATTCTTCATTAATCTCACGAGCGTTGTAGATCTCGCCGTTGTACACGATTCCTACTTGATTCTCTGGCGCCCACATCGGTTGATGGCCGCCATCAGGGTCAATGATCGAGAGGCGAGTTGTCCCAAACGCTAGTTCGGGGCCAACAAACTCACCTGAGTCATCAGGCCCGCGGTGCGTGATTGCCTGCAGCATTAAAGGGATGAGAGCTGATGTGTGCTCGGGTGGACCCAAAACACCAGCGATCCCACACATGCAAGCCCCTAATGTTCGTCCCAGTACCCGAAGTCTTGACCCACGCCATCATGGTCGAGATCAATTAGTGATGACAGTCGGACGCCTCACCAGAGTATCGCAGTTGGCGACCACAAGATAAATAGTGGTTAGCTGTGGAATCGTGCTCGCCATTAACTCGCTGAACTTCTCCGTCGTGAACAATTGTCAGATTTTATGGTCCGACGGAACTGGGGACCAGGTGAGAACGGCATTGATAGTCGTAATCGTTGCAGAAGACTCACGCGACCAGCTGTAGGCGAGGGAATCGAAAAGGTCACTTCCGATACCCGGGGTTGCGTCTTTGGAAAGGCCACTGCCGTTGTCGGTGATGACCAGGCCAACAAGACCGTCGGTGTGGTCATTGATCGTAATGTCGACCGAAGTGGCATCGCCGTGGCGGATCGCGTTACCCACGGCCTCCCGAACAACTTCAATGACTGCGTAGGTAGCAGCTGGATCGGCTGCAACTCGGTCCATCACCTGGTCCGAATCGTTGAATGAGATTGTGCACACACCCTGCCAGAGGCCGGTCAACTCGGTGGCGAAATCGTTGAAGTCAGGGACGCCAGGTCCGGCCGTTGTGAGTAGTTCGTACGCCCTGTGAAGGCTGGACAATATTGCCGCGCGATCTGCTGCGTCACGGACTGCACCTGACTCAAGTCGAATGGATGCCGAGATGAGCGCTGATTGCACCGGACCGTGGAGAACCCACGCGAGATTTTGTTGCGTGAACCAGATTTCCTGGCGCATGCGCGCGATCGAGAGCTCGAGCTGCTCGTTCACCTTGTTGAGGTGTTCTTCGGTGAGCCGTCGTGCTCTCGCGAGAATAAATACGGCCGCAACAAACCAGGCCGTTCCCACCGAAAACAGTAGGTTCGCTGCGGCGACCCAACCTATGACGGAGCGGTCGACAACGTCGGTGAGCTCTGGTGGCGAGACGGATGCCACAAGGACTGGTAAGCCAAAGGCCACGAGAAAGCAGACCGTAATCAGCGCGATGGCAGGGCGCACGGGCAGGATACGAAATCGCTCCGGCCACAGGCGGCGAATAACACTTAACAGTGGCCAAGCGAGACTGAAGAATAGGATCGCCAAGACGCCTCGGACAAATCCAAGAGCAGAGATGAACAGCGGTATCCCGATGATTCGCAACGGCACCACGCTGAGCGCTGGACGAATCGAGTCGAAGATATCAATCGTGGATCGGGCAGCTGGTGGACTCGTAGCCTCAGTAAGGTGAAGTGAATCGAAGTTGCGTGGAGTTTCTATCACCGAGCTCAAAGGTTCAGTTGGTGTATTCAGAGTTACTATCGCGGGCCGAATTCTCACACGCAAGATCTCTTGGAGGAGTTGCGCGCTTGTCACGGAAGAGCGTTCAGTTGAACCGCCGTCAAACTCAAGGGCGGCAAGTGAGAGCGCCGGATCGAGAACGCCGCGAATGTTGGCCTCCAACTCAAAGTTCGCACGCTGCAATCGTTCGTTATAGGTGGCCCGCTCGATTGATAGTTCTTGTTGCTTCGCTGATAAATCAGCAAGTGCGGATTGGAACCGGCGGCGGCGGTCAATTAACTCACCGACGACGAGCATCCCGGCCAAGGTCAGCAGCATCGCGCCCGCAACCCGCGACGGCCGTGTCAGGGAGTCACTGAACCCGATTGGTTCGGCGATCGCCGCGAACGCAAGCGCGCGCAGCACATTGGCCAGCACGACAATCCCAAGGATGAAAGCCGCGCGCCAATTGGTGCCAGAGATCTTGCCAAACAGTGTGCGGCAGGCAAATAGAAGTAGAAACATCACAGCGCTTAAGGCTGCCGATACTCCAAGGTCGAGTGCCGTGTTTCGACTCGTGGTCAAAGCCACGATGCTGGATGAACCCGCCAGATAAATAAGGAAGACGATGGCCAAAGTGTTCGCGCTCAGAGTTTCTGGGCTCGCTAGTCGGCGGATAACTGCTTGCACTGACTACGACTCGATTTCTATTGGACCGGCATCGCGCAGAAAACTCGCTATCTCCTGTTGGCGGGTCGCAATCTCAGACGACGGGTCAATGCCCATGCGCTCGAGTGAGCGAGCGATGACATAGTGCACCGTTCTCACATGTGTGCCGCGTTCCTGCGCAATGTAGCTGGTCGATCGACCCTGGGCCACCAAATGCATAACTTCGATCTGTGTTCGTGAAAGTGCATTGTTTGGGCGGTCAACCACGTGGTCGTGACGGTGCTCGTTCTTAACTTCTCCGCAGAGCGCTGCTTCTAGTGCATCAAGCAGTATTGCTTTGTTGAAGAGTTGATCCTTGCGCAGGTAGGCGACGCCTTCGGGTAAAGATGAACTGGCTCTGGCCGCGAAGCGCGAATCGGGCAGGTTAGTGAGAAACAGCATTGCAACTGCCGGGCTGTGCCGCCGAAAGGCGTCGGCAAGATCGAATCCGTTGATGCCGTGCCCGAGGTCGACATCAAGGATGACTCCGTCCGGGTCATTGGATTTGAATAAGCGTTGCGCCGTAACCGTGTCCGGTGCCATCAGGGTGACAAACCCTGCTGTCTCGAGCATGTCAGAGAGGAGGACTCGTGTCATCGGGTCGTCTTCAACCACAAGGATGACCCGGGGATAGGTTTGAATCTCATTCATTGAAGCTCGCCATCACCATTGGAGTGTAGTGCTGAAATCCAGTTGCGAAAGCAAAGATCTAAGGTTTTCGGAAGTCATGCAGCAATGGGTGTATCACCACTATATATAGATGTGCGCTGCGTGTG
>CAINMH010000113.1 GCA_903850745.1 uncultured bacterium | reverse complement strand
GTCGGCCTCACTGAGGCTGAGGTCCTTCTTCTTGCGGCCTTCAACAAGGCTGTTGAGGGGCAGGGCTACGACCCCAAGGACGTCCGAGCCGTACGTATGCGCATGATCAACGAAGCGCTCACCACACGCGCACATCGCGGCAAGTCCGTTGCCCTGCCGTTGGATCGTCTTGAACTCGTGAGTTCTTGGGCCCAGCAGGACGTGACGACGCTGACATCAAGCGGCGCCCGTGTCGTAGGCGATGTGGACGAACTTCTGCCCGCACCGGGGGCAGTTGAAACTGCAGGGCCCGACCTCGACGACCTTGAGCGCGCGGCTGGGCAGGCCTTGGCTCTCCTAAGCGGTCTCGCGTCGGACACTAAGAACTCCTAAGCCAACTGGCAAGATGGCCACAGTGAATCCGGCCCCAAAAGAAGGTGAGGCGAGGCGTGCTCGTTCTCGTATGCGGCATGCACCGCTCTGGTTCGACGCTCGTCTGGCAGATCACCCGACTCCTCCTTGAGGGCCAGCCTGGGCTTCGCAATCCACGCGATGTCGAACTCAAGGATTTCGCTCCTGCTGCGGCCAATCCGGATGATCTGCTCATGGCCAAGGTGCACTACCGACCTACCTTTACCGAGGAAGAGTTTCCGCGTGAAGGAGCCATCTACCTCTACACCTACCGCGATGTGCGCGACGCCATCGCGTCGCTCTACCGCAAGGGCCGCTATACCAAGCGCGACCCACGGCGCGGGCCCCGCAATTCGCGGCTTGCGGCGCGTCGCGAACTCGCGGGCAACGACCTGTGGACGTCCATGCCTGGTGTGTGGATCGCAAAGTATGAGGATTTCCGCAACGACGTGCCCGGACTCGTACGCAACCTGGCCACAACTCTCCAAGTGGAAGTCTCCGATGAACGTCTCGCCGCTATTTGCGCGGAGGTCGACATCGACGCACAAAAGCAAAGAGTGCAAGCGGCGCTCGTGGTCGGCATAGATGAGGACTCGCGCATTACTCAGAACCACATCACGGATGGACGCGAGGGTGCCTGGCGCGACACGCTCACGGAGGGTGAACTAGGTGCTATTGAACTCGAAGCCGGAGCTTGGCTAGTCACGCATGGATATCTGGTGGAGACGAAGCAGGGCAAATTAAATATCTCGCGCGCGCGGCGCAAGATTCGCGCCGAGGCTGCCACACACACCACTGAGCTGGATACGGCGACACCAACGAAAGCGCCCCCCACCACCGCGCGCCGACCCGCTCCGACTGTCGTCCCTCACGCCAAGGTGTGGGCGATCCTGCTTGCTGCGCTCACAGCCGGCACAACCATCCTCGCGATAGGGATCGGTAGCAACTTCACGGCTCGTTTGGTGCTGAGCATTCTGGCAGTCGGGTTTGCTGGTGCCTGCGGCATTATCGTGGGTCGGGTTCAACAGCACCGACGACGTTGATTTTCGCTTCAGCAACCCATGTAGCGAGTTGTTCAACAAACGCAATCGAGTCGTGGTCCCAGTTCCAATCAGCGATGGCTGCCTTGTGCCCATTGGCACCCCAAAGCAGCCGCTTGGCTTCGTCATTATTGAGTGCGGTGAGTGCAGCAGCAGCAGCGTAAGGATCTCCGAACGGCACCACTACGCCGCAGTCATTGTTCTCCACAAGTTGGGCAGCGAGCGGTAGCGGAGTTGTTATGACCGGAACGCCATGGGCCATGTATTCGATCACCTTCGTCGGCATCGAGACTCGATAATTGTCCTCGTCATGAAGCAATGACAATCCTGCCGTCGCACCATCGAGCATCACCAAGGCGACATCATTGGGCACAAATCCATGCCACACGATCCACCCGGCCGCATGCGCCATCTCGAGTGCGCCACGCACATCCCCATGCGCATGCCCCACAACATCGACCGTGATGCCTGCCGCGTGCACTAATCGACCAACCTCGATGAGATCCAGAGCGCCACGCGCCTCCGTGAGATGCCCGATGTACACCGCACGGCCCGGCTGCGGGGTCGGCACAAACGAGGCCACCGAAGTCGTGTTAGGCACTACCGGGTGTACCGCAGTGAAACGCTCTGCGTAGGCGTGTTCCGCAAGTATGAGCCGGCGCTTGCGCTCGGCTCTGGTTTCGAGTGCGTGAATGAGCCCAGCGGAAGGCCTCCGAGCCCAACGCGGAAGCCAAGACTTGAGCACCAATGCGGCAGCGGTGTCCTCATGAACATCCCACACCACAACAGGGTGGCGTAGTCCCTGCGCTGCCATTAACAGCTCGGGGTCATGCAAAATTACGACATCGTGTGCGGGAGCCTGCTGCTTGAGCATCTTCCGAGCAGCACGCAAGGCGGCAACGCGACGCCGACCATTCGATCGCGGCAGGTCGATAGTGTGCACTCCGCTGGGGCGATTTACACCAGACTCAGTAAACGCTGCCGCGTAAGTGACGTGATGTCCAGCCGCAGTGAGGGCACTGATTTCCCGCACGAAAATTCGAGCATCGTCAGGTCGATGAACAACCGTGACCACGAGGACTCGCATGACGCTTAAAAGCCTCCGCTGTCGGACGCGTCCTGAGCCCAGTCACTTCCGTCTTCGTTGGCACCTTGCCCGTCGAGGCGCAGTCTCCGGGCCCGCCGAGCCTGCTTGCGATCCTTCTTCAAGTTGCGCGGCACAGATTCAAGATACTTCGAGAGGACTTCTTCCGTCGGCCCATCCATGACAATTTGGCCGGCATCAATCCAGATCGCTCGATCACAAATGGCCCGAATTGCCGATGCCGAGTGGCTCACCAGAAAAATTGCCTCGGCCTCATCGCGAAGCTCCTCGATTCGCGCAGCGCTTTTCTCCACAAACTCGCTGTCGCCAGTAGAGAGGGCCTCGTCGATGAGCAAGATGTCATGTGTGATGGCGGTAGCAATTGCGAACTTCAATCGCGCACCCATGCCTGACGAATACGTGCTCATCGGCATGTGGATGGACTTGCCGATTCCACTAAATTCAACGATGTCATCAAACTTCGATGCGATTTCCTTCTGGGACATTCCAAGGGCGAGGAGGCCAAGTTCGATGTTGCGAGCCCCAGTTAACGATTGCACGAGCGCGGAACTGACACCCAGCAGCGTGGGCTGGCCATCGGCGTAGACAGTGCCTTTATTGGGAGGAATCAGCCCAGCGATTGCTCGAAGGAGAGTCGACTTGCCCGATCCATTGCGCCCGATGATGCCAATGGTCTCTCCCTGACGGGCCTCAAACGAAATGCCGCGGACTGCATGGACTTCACGCTTCGTCGGGACCGCTCGAGAACCACGTTGCCACCACCTACGTTCACCTTCTGCTGGCGTGCGCGAAGTCCAGACGCGATAGGTAACATGCACGTCATCAACAACGACTTTGAGTTTGCCCAGGGTTCGAGGCTCTTCGATCTCTTCTGGACGTTCAGGGTTGGGCACTTCAGCCTCGTCCATATGTGGCCTCCGCGCGCCAGAAGAACCAGAGCCCAAAGGGGAAAATCACTGCAGCCCACGCTGCAGCAGCGACCCAGTTCCACACGCCCCACGGGGAGTCGTAGGTACCCATCAAGGCATCGCGCATACAATTGAGGAACACGGTTGCAGGGTTGACCTCGACGATGAATGTCACCGGCGCGGGGACATTTAGATCACGCAAACGATCTGCGATCGGAATCATGACCCCGGACATGTAACCCCAAATGCGAAGCATGTAGGGCAACACTTCACTTACATCAGTGACATGGGCGACCCATCTGGCAGTGATGAGAGCCAAACCAAATGAAAAAATCACAATCAGACCGACACCGACAGGTGCTAGGAGCCAGTACCACGTGATTGATTCTTGGGTGACGAGCAAAATCGCGACCATGATGGGTAGCGCGACTAAAAAGGCCCGCAACTGCTTGATTACTACGGCAATGGGGAGCACTGCACGAGGGAAATGAATTGCTCGGAGGAGACCCAGATTGGTCGAAATTGACCGTGAGCCGGCAGACACTGATTGTCGAATGATCGCAAAGCAGAAAACACCGACAGCGAGGAATCCGATGTAGTTTTGTACGGACCCACGTCCATCTAGCAAGAAGCCAAAAATGAACCAATAAATGCACATGGTGAATACCGGGTCAAGCACCTGCCATAACTGTCCAAGGCGATTGCGGCTGTTCTCTGCATCAACTCGAGCGCCGGCAAAGGCACGAATGAAGCGACGTCGTAGCCATAGACCGCGAATGTAGGAGCCGAATTTCGGCCTTTCGTTTACCGGGCGCAGACCATCGGCCAGAGCTGCCTGAACAGCTGGCGACAGAGAGGCACTCGAGCCTGGCTGACTCAGAGCCGCACCACCCTCGGGCCAGTCGCCACACCGCGTGTGTCAAAGAGGCTCCGCGCGGCCGCACCGATGTGATCGATGTCGTATGCCTTGTGGTTCTGGAGCAGTACAGACACATCGGCCGTCGCAAGGACGGCGTCAAGATCGACCACACGTTCGACAGACTCACCTCGCACCGTCCAGTCGGTGACATGCGGATCGTGATAAATCACGTGGGCGCCCTTGTCTTGCAAAAGTGCTGCGATCGGCTTGGCAGGTGATTCACGCTGATCAGCAATATCTGGCTTGTACGTAACCCCCAAGAGCAGAACGGTGGATCCGCGCAGTGCACGGCCGTCGTCATTGAGAATGTCTTGAATGCGGCGGACCACGTATGCCGGCATGCCAGCGTTGATTTCCTGAGCAAGCTCAACAAAGCGGAAGGGATAACCGAGTTTTGCCTGCACGCGATAGGAGAGGTAGTTGGGATCGATCGGAATACAGTGACCGCCTACTCCTGGTCCGGGGTAGAACGCCTGGAAACCGAATGGCTTGCTCTTTGCGCAATTGATGACATCCCATAAGTCAATGTCCAGCTCATTGCAGAATCGTGCCATCTCGTTCACCAACGCAATGTTGATGTGCCGATAGGTGTTCTCCAGCAGCTTGGCCATTTCTGCCTCGCGCGTGCCCGCAGCGCGAACGACCGTGTCGACAAATTTCCCGTAGAAGTCAGCGGCCATATCTGTGCACCCCGGGGTAGTGCCCCCCACAACCTTCGGCGTGTTCTTCATTCCGTAGACAGGATTGCCTGGATCGATGCGCTCTGGGCTAAATGCGAGATGAAAATCACGACCCGCGATGAGCCCACCGGCCTCCAAAACCGGACGGACAACTTCTTCGGTGGTCCCTGGGTAAGTCGTCGACTCCAGGACGATCAGCTGCCCAGGTTGTAGATGCGAGGCGATCGCGATGACCGCGGACTCGACAGGACCAAGGTCGGGTCCGCCTTCCTCGGTCAACGGAGTCGGCACACACACGACGACGGTCTTGGCCTGTTCGATGATCGACGCATCGAGAGTGGCGGTGAAACCGCCCGCACGCATCTGGGCAATATCGGCGTCGGACAGGTCGTCCACGTGGGAGCGGCCAGCAGTGAGCCCCTCCACAACGCGGGGCGATACATCTAGGCCTGCCACGGTCAATCCGGCGCGGATGGCCTCCTGGGCGAGGGGCAGGCCCACGTATCCGAGCCCGATCACGACTAGGTCGACCGACATGCAGGTCCTTTACGTCCGGTGCCGAAATCGGGCCCGTTGCCCGGCGGCGAGCTACAACTCGTCGGCGGTGCCAGAGTACGCGCCTGAGTAGGCCTCAGTCGCATATGCCCACGTGCGACACCCCGCCACCCACTCGCGAGCCGCAGATCCCAGCGCTGCCCGCCGTCGGTCATCCATCAAGTCCGACAGCCCACGTGCCAGCGCTTGCGGGTCGTCCGGGGCAACGAGGACTCCACGATCCCCTTGCCCGATCAGCTCAGCGAGGGCAGGGAGATCGCTGGCGACGACCGGCACGCCACGCGCCATGGATTCGACCGGCTTGAGCGGAGTGACCAGACGTGTGACGCGGGAGTCAATGCGGGGCAACGCGAATACGTCCAAAGCGTCGAACCAATCGCGGACTTCACTCACTGGCACCTGCCCGGGGGCCGTCAGCCGGTCGGCAAGTCGCAACTCGTCTACCAGGGTGTGCATTGCAGCCCTGTCGGGACCCGATCCGACAATGACGAGACGAACATCCACGCCCTGATCTCGCAAGATCGCTGCAGCTCGAACCAGCGTGAGAACGCCTTCGTGAGGGTAAAGCGTGGAGATTAACCCCACAACAAGTTCGGCCGCGGGAATCCCAAGACGCCTACGCACCTGCTCTTTGTCAGCAACTGGGGCAAGGAAGTGCTCGTCAACGCCGTTGGGGACGAGCACGACGCGCTCGGGCGCCACTCCGCGCGAGATGATTTCGGCACGCATTGCCTCACCGAGAGTGACAACTGCATCAGCGGCGAGCATGACCTCGGTCTCGCGAGCGCGCGCCAGCACATAGCGATCGGTTGATTCTGCGGCCACTCCACCGTGCCGTGAAGCCCAGGAATCCTCGAGAAAACCACGGACTTCGTAGACCACGCGAGTTCCGGTGATATCTCGCACACCCAGCGACGCCTGGCCATTTGCAAAACCTGTTGCCGCATGTAGAACTTGTGGCTGAAGAATTCGGACCAGGTTCGTTAATTCGTCTACGTACTGCCGAAGCGCTACGTCTGATCGACGAGATGGTGCCAAAGCCGGGAGGATCCGGTGATAGGGCACGCCATGAACCTGCACCTGGTTCGCTGCGAGGAGATGCCCTTGGAGAACAGGGAATCCCGGACGCGTCACCACATGTGGATCGAGGCCCGCAGCAAGTTGCGCACGCACGATGTGGTCGGTGCGAATTGTGTATCCGGCCTGCACCTCTGGCAGCGCATTTGTGACGACATGCAGGATGCGCCCTGGAGTCGGGCCTAACGAGCCGTGCGTTCGGACAAAGCCAACCGGTGCGAGCTCGGCAAGTTCACGTGTCGCAATTGCGGCGACACGCGCGGCGCGGCGACGTTCTTGACGAGACGGCAGGCTCTTCGCAAGAACTACACCACGTTGAACGGACTCGTTCAGACGCCCACCCAGCCGCATCAGCGCAGCGGCACGCAACTGGTCGGTACCCACCGAACTCAGCGCCAGATCAAAGTCGTCGTGCGCTACGGCCGACCAAAACCGGCGTTCGTCCGCCCCTGCTGCCCCATCTGCCCCAGTGACCACAAAAGGGTCTTGGCCATCCCGTCGAGATTCCCGGCTCACGCGGCGAAGACCAGGGATTTCGTAGCGCCGCACAAGCGCTTTTGCCCGCTCGGGATCCTCGGCAAATCGGCGGGCGGCTCCGGATGTGGCTAGCGGCAGCCGCGTCAGGGCCGTGCGGAACCTATCGAACGGGGTCATATCTGGGATAGTAGGCGAGTACCTCTCAACTGAAGGGCACCAATGACTACGCCAGTCCTGCATGTGACCGGAGCGCGCCCCAATTTCCCCAAGGCGGCCCCCGTGATGTCAGCTCTGGCATCGGTGGGAGTGCGCCAGCGGCTCGTCCACACCGGACAGCACTATGACGACAGGATGTCCGAGGTCTTTTTCCGCGAACTTGACCTACCGCGCCCTGACGTGAATCTGGGCGTTGGCTCCGGCAGCCACGCTCAGCAGACCGCGGCGCTCATGGTGGGTCTTGAGGCAGAACTCTTGACCACCCGTCCCCCACTCGTAATTGTGTACGGCGATGTGAACTCAACCGTCGCAGCCGCCTTGGTCGCGGCCAAACTGCAGATTCCTGTTGCGCACGTCGAAGCGGGCTTGCGCTCCTTCGACATGACCATGCCCGAAGAAGTCAACCGTCGACTCACCGATCAGTTATCGGAGCTTCTGCTCGTCACCAGCCCGGAGGCAATTGCGCATCTCGCTCGCGAAGGCGTGCCTGCGGAGCGGATCCATCTTGTCGGCAATCCCATGATCGACACTCTGCTGGCTCAATTGCACCGCTTCGATGCTGATGCCGCCCGCGCAATCCATGGACTTCCCGACGACTATTTCGTAGCCACCCTGCATCGTCCGGCAAATGTGGATGATCCCGAAACGGCTGCGGGATTGGTAGCTGTTCTGCACGAGGCCGCTCATCGTGCCGACCTGATCATTCCGCTCCATCCGCGCGGCCGGGCCACGCTCGAAGCCCTCGGGCTTGCTGATCATCCCCGCATTCACGTCGTGGAACCCTTGGGCTACATCGAGTTCATCTCCCTCGTACGCGGTTCGCGCGCCGTCATCACCGACTCGGGAGGCGTCCAGGAGGAAACTACGATTCTTGGTGTCCCCTGCCTGACCTTGCGGCCTAACACAGAACGCCCCATCACCATCACTGAGGGAACCAATCACTTGGTTACCACGGATAACTTGCTCACTTACCTCGACGAAGCGATGACTGTGCGCAATGAGGGGCCAGCCCGAGTTCCGCCGCTCTGGGATGGCAGAGCAGGTGAGCGCATCGCTGATGTGATCGTTCGTTGGATGGACAAGACTCAGTGACCCTTCGACTTCTCGATCTAATCTCGCAGGTCTCAACTGACCTACGCGGCATAGTCATCGCTGGCCCAAGTGACCTCGAGCCCTTCATCACCGGCACTTCTATACCGATCCATCGAAACCGAGCCGCATATGGTCACGAAGCTTTAGTCACATCGACCGACGGAACCTCTGCATCCCTGGAAGATCTTTGGGATTCTATGGAGAAGTGCCACGAGGGTGCTCTCATCATCATCCTGCTGCAAATCTCCGCAGAGAACACTCCTGTCGATGAATTGTCCGAATCGTTAGTCGGAGCAGGAGCTTCTTTCGTCGAGGTCTTCGACACGGTGTACCCCGAACTTCCACTTGCCGTGGTGATGCGTCGTAGCCTGTCAGCCGATAGCGCAGCCTCTGATCGACTTTCCGCCGCAATTACCCAAGCTCTCGTGGGACCAGAAGGCAACTCCGTCACTCAAGTGACTCCGGTGATGGATCCGGAGATGCGATCCCGTCTCGATCGTGTGCGCTCGGAAACTGCCCGCATGCGCATGGAGTTGCGAGCCGCCCACGACCGTGCTGATCGTGCCGAACGCCAACTAGCTCGAATTGAGAATTCGACGAGCATGCGGGTGGGGCGACGCATGGTCGAAGCGGCTAAGAGCCCCAAATCTTCCGCGACGCTGCCCCGGGACGTCTGGCGGATGTGGAAACTGCGTTCGCAACGTCGAAGAGGCACAGCTCCAAAACCTCTTGTCCAGGAGCCCACATCAGGACCCCACCGCGACTCCATGAATGCGGCCACGGGAAGCCAACTTCTCCACCCACGTTTCGGCATGGTTGCTCCACTCGGGCAGTTGTCGATCGTCGCTGTGACTTCCGATAGCACCGCCGCGACCCTTGCCGCATATGCAGCCGTGACTCGCGTTCGCCCACACGACGCGGCGCAGATTATGAGTATGGTCGACGCCGATCTGGTGCTGATCGACACGGCTGCATCTCAAGCACCGTCTTCGTGGGCGCACCTCGGGGATCCCTCAGCAACCGATCGGGAACGAGCTCTCCTCGAGTTGATTGACGTGGCGCATTCGCAAGGCAGACCTGTCGTACTTGTGCGCTCCGGCGATCCCTCTCGATCCGCGTCCCTGTATGCGCTCGCCGAGCGCTGTGATCTCGTGCTCACCTCCTCCCACGGAGTGGACGCGCCTGCGTGGAACGTCGGCGTTGACCTTGCCTCGACGTGGCTCCCATCTGGCGATCGGCGCGGAGTGGTCTTTGTCGGACATTTAGACGCCCGTTGGTCAGTCAGCACTCGTGAGTCGCTGGTCGCTGCGCTACGCGTAACTGATGACGTCAAAATTCACGACTGGGCGGGCCACGCCAGCATGTACTCATCGCCTTGGCCTAAAGAATTGGGTACATGTGTCGGTGCACCCACGACATTGAGCTCCATCACGGAGGCCCTCGAAGGTCGCGCGGTAGGCATCGCGCCGGTAAGCCGGATCGCGCGTGGCCTGCTCGACCCCACGACGGCCGCTTTCCTCACCGGAGCGCTGCGCGTGGTATCACCGAACGACCCCAACCTCAACGGCTTCGATCACGTAGTAACTCCAATTGAGGCAAGTGGATCTATTGCCACTGCCGTCCACGCGGCGATTGAGGCTGGAGCCCCTGATGCCATGACGCACCGCGCGGTTTTGCGTGAGATTTTCCTATCGCACGCCACTCCGGTGATGCTCCAGCGCCTGGTCTCGCTTCTCGGACTACCGAGTCGACCTTTGAACAGTCGCAATCTTGCTCTAGTGACACACGTGCCGAGCGAAATGAGCGCCTCAACACTCACGGCTGCCTTACTACGCCAACGAATTCGACCTGCCGAACTCATCCTGTTAGACCATCATGCCCAGCCTGGATTCGAAGAATTGCGTGCCGCAGGTGTTCATGTTCACCACCTTGGCTCAAGTGCGAGCGCTGAGCAAATCAGCGACGGCGTGGATTCTCCCTACGTGGTGGAAGCAGAACTTCGTGACATTCTGGCCTGGCCGGAGACACAACTCTTGGATGTCGCGATTGACTTCGAGGCCGGATTCGAAGGAGTCGAAGCATGAGTCGGAAGCTGCGTGCCCTCGTCTACGGTGACGTCGATCTCAACATTCTTGATGGCTCAGCGATCTGGGTTCCATCAATGGCCGAAGCACTCGCCGGCGCAGGTGTCGAGGTCACAGTCCTCCTCAAGGCTCCCGTGGAGACTGATCGCCTCGTAGCACCCATCGAAGCAATGACGGGTGTTGAAGTCATTCGGCCCTTCGAAATGGGTCTTACTCAGGGCACCAAGCCACTTTCCCCCGTCGGTGCACAGAACATCATGATCGATTTGGATGAAAAGCAGCACTTCGACTTGATCGTCGTGCGTGGTTTACGTCTGGTCACTGCACTGGCCGGACGTGCGCATTTCGCAGGGCGCATGTGGACATATATCACTGACATTCCTCAGTCGGTGACTGAATTTGCATCGTGGGACTCCGAAAAGTTGCGCGATGTCGCAGCATCAAGTCGCTTTATGCTCTGCCAAACCGAAGAGCTTCGCGATTTCCTTGAGTCTCATATCGACGAGGCCTGCGGGCACAGCGTCCTGTGGACTCCGGTCGTTCCTGAGCCCGAATTCGATGTGCCGACGAGGGATCCACTGCTTAGTGCAGATGGTGCACAGGCTCGGCCTATTCGCCTCGTCTACACCGGCAAATTCGCCCCCATGTGGAATACCTTGCAGATGACTGCTCTGCCATCCATGCTTGCCGCGCGGGGCATAGAGGCCGAACTTCACATGATCGGCGACAAAATCCACGATGACCCCAAGGATCCCTCGTACAAGACACGAATGCGTGAGGCTCTGAACTCCCCCGGAGTGATTTGGCATGGTGGAGTTGCGCGCCAACGGGCCATGGAACTCACCTCAGCCTGCGATCTGGGTCTGTCATGGCGAGCACCCCATATGGACGCCAGCCTCGAGTTGTCGACGAAAGTACTCGAATTCGGATCCCTCAATGTCCCTGTAATTCTCAACCGCACCGGCATGCACGAACGCCTCTACGGCGTGGACTACCCCCTCTTCGCTGCCGATATCCACGATGTCGTCGACGCAATCGAGACGGTTGCACGAGATCGAGTCACCGCCGACCGCGCCACACTCGCGTGTCGAGCCGTATCCGAGCAATACTCCATGCGAGTCGCGATTGATCGCATGAAGGGTCACCTCAATCGGGCGTTTCCAGTCGGAGCAGACGCCGCGCCACAGTTGGCCAATCGAGCCGAGCGTCTCAAGGTTCTGGTTGCCAGCCACGATCTGAAATTCTTCTCCCGCATCCAAGATCACCTCGCGGCCGAACCTGAGATAGATCTGCGTGTGGACGTATGGGCAACCCTCAACAATCACGATGAAGCACTTAGCGAGGAATTGGCCGCGTGGGCTGACGTAGTAATTCTCGAGTGGGCTGGCCCCAATGCGGTCTGGTACTCCCGTCACAAGCGCCCTGGCCAGCGCATGATCATGCGCCTACACCGCTTCGAACTCGATGGGCCATGGCTGCGTGACATCGAGATCGAAGCAATTGACCAAGTGATCTGTGTGAGCCCGTTCTACGCGCAATTGACTCGTCAACGCACCGGGTGGCCAGCCGACAAGATTGTGGTCATTCCCAACTGGGTCGACGTGGAGATGTTTTCTCGCCCCAAGCTCGAAGGCGCCCCCTACACACTGGGCATGATCGGTATCGCCCCGTTGCGCAAGCGCCCCGATCTTGGGCTTGCAGTGCTCGACTCGTTGCGCCGTCGTGATTCACGTTTTCGTCTGTCGATTAAGTCCAAGCAGCCCTGGGACTACTGGTGGATCTGGCGCCGACCGGAGGAGTTGGCCTACTTCACAAAGATGTACGACCACCTACGCAATACTCCACGACTACACGAAGCGACGACCTTCGATGGCTTTGGTGGCGACGTACCCGTGTGGCTTCGGCGAATCGGCTGGGTACTTTCCACCTCCGACGACGAGAGCTTCCATCTCGCTCCGGCGGAGGGCATGGCCTCTGGTGCGGTGCCTGCTCTCTTGCCGTGGCCCGGTTCAGACTCGATTTACGACACCCGCTGGATCCACGCCGACACCGACGCGATGGCGGACTCGATCTTCGAGACCGTCCAATCAGGACGTTGGCACGACGAGGCCGCTGACGCCCATCGTCAGGTGCGTGCGTCGTTCCCGCTGCCGATGGTCTGTGCCGAATGGACTCGGGTGCTCGTCGAGGACATCTCTCCGTCGACGGCAGAAGGTACTCTCGCTCGCGATTAAGGCCAACTCAGAATTACACGAATACAACGTTGTAGTGCAGCTTCGTGCCGACGCTGGCGACGGCAATTAGTTCACCCTGCTCGCCGATGATTGCGATCTGTGGCGCATCGGAGCAGTGCTCAGTAGATACTCCTTCACGCGGCCACTCGATGCGCACACCATGCGCGATCAGATGTGCAGCTTCAGAATCAACCTGAGACCACGGGAGGAAACGTTTCGCGGAATCACCCATCGGCCGCAGGTCAGCGGGCGCTACGCCCTCTAGGTCGACCGCATCATCGAGCGTGAAAGGTCCCACCCGAGTTCGCCGAAGTGCCGTCAGGTGCCCGCCTACCCCGAGAACCCCACCCAGATCGCGGGCTAACGCACGGATGTAGGTGCCCGACGAGCAATCAACTGCGACGTCACATTCGACGGAGCCATTAGCGCTGGGCCGTATCTCACTCATCATTTCGAAGCGACTCACGACCACTTGCCGTGGAGCGAGAACTACGTCCTCACCAGCTCGGGCACGAGCATGTGCACGCTTGCCGTCAACCTTGATCGCACTGATGGTTGAAGGTACCTGAGAGATCGCGCCCGTAAAGGATGTTAGGTGAGCGGCCACGGATGCAGCAGTAACGTCACCGGCGTCGCAGACCTGACCAAGTAACTCGCCTTCGGCGTCGTCCGTAGTCGTTGACCAACCGAATCGGATTGTGGCCTCGTAGGACTTATCTGCACCGGTAAGCATGGTTAACAAGCGGGTTGCTCGACCTACACCCAACACGAGAACGCCAGTTGCCATCGGATCAAGAGTGCCCGCATGGCCGACTTTTCGGGTCGACATTGCTTTGCGCACTCGTGAGACGACAGCATGAGAGGTCAACCCCGCTGGTTTGTCGACTACAAGCAACCCGTCTGCCGACACTCGCTCGGTCAGGACTCAGCCTCGTCGTCGGCATTTTCGATACGAGGAACACGGTAGGGATCCGCATCACCGGCGAACGTAGCTCCTACTGCACGAGCGTGCACTTCGGCATCGGCTGCTGCCGCACGGGCGAGAAGATCATCTACTTGCTTTGCCGAATCCGGAAGCGCATCGAGGACGAAAGTCAAGGTCGGCGTGAATTTGATGCCAGTGCGCTTGCCGACTTCGGTTCGGAGAATTCCATTCGCTGACTCAAGCGCGGCAGCTGTCGCTGCCCGCTCTGCGTCATCCCCAAAAACGGTATAGAAGACGGTAGCTTCACGAAGGTCGGCGGTGACCCGCGTGTCTGTGACCGTGATGAAGCCGAGACGCGGATCCTTGATCCGCATTTCGAGACACTCCGCCACAATCACCTTGATGCGATCGGCTAACCGATGCGCCCGTTCCTGCGATGCCATAACGCCACCTCACACTGTCGAACTTCAGTAACGACGAACCAGCGATTAAGCGCGCTTCTTCTCGCGCATCTCGAAGGTTTCAATGACGTCGTCGACCTTGACATCCTGGAACGAGCCAAGGTTGATGCCGCACTCGAAGCCTTCGCGCACCTCGGTTGCATCGTCCTTGAATCGACGCAGTCCGGCGATGGACACGCCATCAGCAACCACGACTCCGTCGCGGATGACACGGGCCTTGCAATTGCGTCGAATCTCTCCGTCTTGAACCAGGCAGCCCGCAATAGTGCCGAATTTCGAGGACTTGAAGACCTCTCGGACCTCTGCCCGACCCAAGTGCACCTCTTCGAATTCCGGCTTGAGCATGCCCTTGAGCGCCGCCTCGATTTCTTCGATCGCGTGGTAAATGACCGAGTAGAAACGAACCTCAACTCCTTCGTCGGTGGCCAGAGCAGCAACCTTGCCCTCCGGCCGAACGTTGAAGCCGATGATGATTGCCTTGGATGCACTTGCCAAGGTGACGTCGTTCTTGGTAATTGCGCCTACACCGCGGTGAATGACTCGCAGCGAAACGTCGTCGCCCACGACAATCTTGGTGAGCGCGTCCTCGAGTGCTTCGACTGAGCCGGACACGTCTCCCTTGAGAATGAGGTTAAGTTCTTCAACCTCGCCCTTCTCCAGAGCCTGCAAGAAGTCCTCGAGAGTGCGCTTACCGCGGGACTTGGCCAGCTGAGCGTTGCGCTCGCGCGCCTGACGCGTCTGGGCAATCTGGCGGGCGATGCGATCCTCAGAAACCACCAAGAAGGTGTCTCCCGCGGAGGGCACGGACGTCAACCCGAGAACCTGCACTGGACGTGACGGGCCAGCTTCGTCAAGAACGTTGCCATCCTCATCGAGCATGGCTCGGACGCGACCAAATGCATCGCCAGCGACGATGGAATCGCCGGGGCGCAATGTGCCTCGCTGAATGAGCACGGTTGCCACCGGACCTCGACCCCTGTCGAGGTGCGCTTCGATCGCAACACCCTGCGCATCCTGGCCGTGGTTGGCACGCAAATCGAGCGATGCATCGGCCGTGAGGAGCACCGCCTCGAGCAATTCCTCGAGGCCAGTGCGCTTGGTGGCCGAGACGTCGACGAACATGGTGTCGCCGCCGTATTCCTCCGCCACGAGACCGTATTCGGTCAACTGGGCGCGAACCTTAGCGGGATCAGCGCCTTCCTTGTCGACCTTGTTGACTGCCACCACGATCGACACGCCTGCAGCCTGCGCGTGATTAACCGCCTCAATCGTCTGCGGCTTCACACCGTCATCGGCAGCGACAACGAGCACTGCGATGTCGGTGACCCCAGCACCACGTGCACGCATAGCCGTGAAGGCTTCGTGACCGGGTGTATCGATGAAGGTGATGGCGCGATCGATGCCGTCATGCGGGGCATGGATCTGGTAGGCACCAATGTGCTGGGTAATGCCACCGGCCTCCTTCGCCACCACATTGGATCGACGCAGTGCGTCAAGCAGCTTGGTCTTGCCGTGGTCGACGTGACCCATGACCGTGACGACTGGAGGACGCGCCTCCCAGTCCTCGGACTCGCCTTCGTGCTCACCAAACTCCAGCGAGAAGGACTCGAGGAGCTCACGATCCTCGTCTTCGGGAGAGACAACTTCGACGTTGTAATTGAGTTCACCGCCGAGCAGTTTCAGCGTGTCGTCGTCAACCGACTGAGTGGCCGTGACCATTTCGCCGAGCTTGAACAGCACAGTGACGAGGTCGGCAGGGCTGGCATCAATCTTCTCGGCGAAGTCAGTCAAGGATGCACCACGGGGTAGGCGAACTACTTCGCCCAAACCACGTGTGATGCGTACGCCACCGATTTCTGGTGCGCGCATATTGTCGAACTCTTGACGCTTAGCGCGCTTGGACTTGCGACCACGCGACGGCTTGCCACCCGCGCGACCGAATGCTCCTGCTGTGCCGCCACGACCACCAGCACCAGGGCGTCCGCCACCGGGAGCGCCGCCACCGGGAGCGCCACCGCCGGGAGCACCACCACCAGGACCGCCTGAGCCGCCGCCGAAGCCACCACCGGGACGACCTGCGCCACCGGGACTGCTAGGACGACCTGCGCCACCGGGACCACCAGGACCGCCGGGACGACCGGGACCGCCACCAGGACGCGTGCCCGGACCACCGGGGCCACCTGGACGTGTGCCGGGACCACCGGGACGAGCTCCAGGCGCCGGGCGCACAGGCGCGCGCATCGTGCTCGGATTGGGACGCGGCGCACCGGCGACGCTGCCCATGGAACCTGGCGTGGGGCGTGGCGCGCCGGGTACGCCACCGGGACGAGCCATGCCCCCAGTGCCGTAGGGGTTGTTGCCCGGTCGAGGTGCGGCAGAGCCGAATGGATTATTGCCAGGACGAGGTCCAGCTGGGCGTGGACTCGCGGGACGAGGCGCGGCTGGCGCTTCTGGCGCAACGGGTGCGCTAGTTGCCGCAGGAGCAGCGGGCGCCTCCGGCACGACTGGGGCCACGGGGGCCGCCACAACCTCGGGGGCCACGGGAGCAGCGGGAGCCTCTGCAACAGGTGCCTCTGCCACGGGAGCTGGGGCCGCAGCGGCCTTCTTGGCCGGCTTGGGCTTTGCCGGGGCTGCGGGAGCCGCGGGCATTGCCTCACGCAGCCGCCGAGCTACGGGCGGTTCGATTGTGGATGATGCTGATCGGACGAATTCGCCTAGGTCCTGCAGCTTCTGCAGAACGACCTTGCTTTCGACTCCGAGCTCTTTGGCGAGCTCATAGACCCGGACCTTTGACACGACTCTCCTTTGTCGCGGTCCGGGTGAAATTCCGGACCGTCAGTGATGGTGTGGCACGCTCATGGCTGGTGCGTGTTCATCGGTTGCTCATCGCCTTGTTCTCCTCGAGCGATATGACGGACGGGATGGACTCTTCACTCACTCCTGAGCAACGAACAGTGCAGTTAACCGATCGCATCGTGTCTGCCCCGAGACGCGAAGGGCCCTAGACAACGCTTTGCGGCGTACTGCTAGTTCGAAGCACTCACGGATCGGGTGCAGGTATGCACCACGCCCCGTAAGACGGCCCTGAGGATCAGCGACGAACTCGTCACCGTCCACCACGACCCTGAGGAGATCGACCTTGGTGGTCCGGGTCCGGCACCCGACGCACGTGCGCACGGGGGTCAGCTCCGGTGAATCAACCGGGCCTGAGTCTACCCCCTGTATCACTGCGTTTCGTCCCCCGGCTGATCGTCGGAGCGGATGTCGATTCGCCAGCCGGTCATCCGGGCGGCTAGACGGGCATTTTGCCCCTCTCGACCGATAGCCAAAGAGAGCTGGTAGTCGGGAACGAGGACTCGGGCTGAGCGTGCCTCGAGGTCGACGACCTCCACGCTGGTCACCCGAGCCGGGGACAATGCATGCGCCACCATCTCGGCTGGATCATCGGAATGGTCGACGATATCGATCTTCTCCCCATTGAGTTCGCCCATGATGGCGCGGACGCGCTGGCCCATGGGTCCGATACAGGCACCCTTCGGATTGACCCCTGCAGCATTGGCACGAACGGCAATCTTGGTGCGGTGGCCGGCTTCACGGGCAATTGCGGTGATGTCCACAGTGCCATCGGCGATCTCTGGGACCTCGAGGGAAAACAATCCCTTAACCAGCCCCGGATGCGAACGAGACAGCATGACCTGAGGTCCGCGGGGCCCACGACGGACCGCGACCACGAAACACTTGAGTCGATCTCCGTGCTCGTATGCCTCACCGGGCACCTGTTCTGCAAGCGGAAGCATGCCTTCCAACTTGCCCAGATCGACTCGAATCACCCGGGGGTCCTGGGCCTTCTGCACAACGCCAGACACGATTTCGCCCTCGCGCGCTGAGAATTCTCCGAAGGTGACATCGCCCTCGGCTTCGCGCAATCGCACAGAGAGCACCTGCCGGGCAGTCGCCGCGGCAATGCGTCCGAAGTCCTGGGGAGTGTCGTCGTATTCCACCCCCGGGACAAGTAGATCGTCACTCGGCTCCGTTGCCCAGATCGTGACATGCCCGGTCGCTCGATCCACCTGGGCGCGAGCGCGCTCGGCGGAGCCTTCGCGTTGCTGATAAGCAACCAAAAGTGCATCTTCGATGGAACCGATCACGAGATCCCAGGACAGGTCACGATCCCGCACAAGTGCCGCAAGCGCTGTGACATCAATGTCCATCGGGCACCTCTTTCTCCTTGGGACGATTGAATTCAATCTCGATATGTGCACGCTCTATGTCTGCGTAGTCAATCTCCCGCTGCATGGCTCCGATTGTCAATGTGACCGCTGTGTCTGTGCAGGATTCGATGCGACCAACGACCTCCTGGCCTTTCACAAGCACGCGAACAAGGCGTCCGATGGCGCGGTACCAGTGGCGCTGAAGGGTCAGAGGTCGATCAACGCCGGGCGAGGTAACTTCAAGCGTGTATGGCTCTTCGGAGAGAACATCAGTCGCGTCAAGCGCAGCCGAAACCGCCGAGCTCACTTCCGCAACACAGTCAAGATCAACGCCACCATCGCGGTCAATAATCACGCGCACTACACGCTCGCCGGCGACCGTTTCCCACTCGACACCCTCGAAGTCGGTGCCAGTTTGTCTCACGATTGGTCCGATGACCCCGCTCAATACGTCAACCTTCGACACGGGCCACCTCCACTATTCGTCTACGCGACACCCTCGCGGGCACCCACAGAATACCCGTCTCGGCGTGACATGCTGACCGCGTGGAGAAGCTCGGACTGATTTTCGGCTCAAGCGCCCCCGATCGCGCTGCCCCAATTAGCCGACGCGCCATCGTGGCCGGCCTCGCTCTCTCCCCCTTTGCGCTCATTGCCTGTGGAGCATCCGGGGGCCAAGGCTCCAGCCCGGGCGCGACTTCGTCGGGTCCCACCGCCTCCCCCGCACCAGATGAGGCAGTACGCGCCACCTGCGCTCGCGCCGAGGCCGACCTCATTGCGCTATATGACGCCACGATCGTCGCTCATCCCAACACCCCCGGTCTTTCGAAGATTCGTGACGAACACGCGGCTCATTTCGAGGCGTTTGGAGTAGACGGCAATCCGAGTACGGCACCCAACGTCGCCCAATCACAATCGCAGGCCCTGAAGGATCTCCAGAAGGCCGAGCAAGTCGCCGCAGACGCCCGCACCGCTGATTGCGTCGCTGTCGGCGACGCTGCGCTCGCCCGACTTATCGCGCTTATCGCTGCAAGTGAGGCCGCTCATGCCGTCGCGTTGGGGGGCGCGGCATGAACCAGAACGAGGCCCTGACCTCCGCCATCAATGGTGAGGCTGCGGCCGTCTATGCCTACGGTCTCCTCGGACCCCAACTCGACATGTCCGCACAGTCGCTCGCACGCTCCTCAATGAATGCGCACCGACAACGCGAATTGTCGCTGCGCGCCAAACTCGAGGTGGTCGGCGGAGCACAACCCGGCGCCGCCGTGGCCTACGAGCTGCCATTCCCCGTCACCGACGCAACGAGCGCTCGGGAGTTGGCTGGAGTTGTCGAAATGCGGTTGGCAGCGACATACGCAGACCTCGCGGGAGCAACCACCGGATCCGATCGCAATGATGCGGTGCTGGCCGCCCGCGAATGTGCAGTACGCGGCATCACGTGGGGCGCGCCTACCGCTGCATTCCCTGGCCTGGACTGAGGTCAATCAAGGGCAGCTAAGTAGCTCACTGCATCGGTGAGTGCAACATCCGTGCGTTCGCCCGTGCGGCGGTCCTTAACCTCGATATTGCCGTCTGCCAGTCCTTTGCCGACTACAACGATCGTCGGCACTCCGATCAATTCGGAGTCCTTAAACTTCACGCCAGGAGAGACTCCACGTCGATCATCGAAGAGGACACGCACGCCAGCAGCAACAAGATCGCGGGCTAATTCCTCCGCTGCATCGAAGATCAAATCGTCCTTGCCAGTGGCGACGAGATGCACATCTGCGGGCGCAATCTCGCGTGGCCAGACCAGTCCATACTCGTCGTAGTGCTGCTCAGCGATCGCAGCGACGGCGCGCGAAACACCGATGCCATAGGAGCCCATGGTGACCGTGACCAACTCACCATGCTCGTCGAGCACCTTCAGCCCGAGAGCATCCGCATATTTGCGACCCAGTTGGAAGATGTGGCCAATCTCGATGCCACGGGCAATCAGTAGCACTTCGCCGCAACGCGGACACGTGTCACCCTCGCGCACCTCTGCCGCCTCGATGGTCCCATCTGGGGTGAAGTCGCGACCGACGACAAGGTCATAGATGTGTTGGTCGCGGCTGTTTGCACCAGCGATCCAGCGGGTGCCCTCGACCACGCGTGGATCCACAACGAAGCGCACCCCACTCGCGGACGATTCGCCGAGGGCCTGCGGCCCGATGTAGCCCTTGACGAGCATCGGGTACTTCGCGAAATCGGCTTCCTCGAATGGGCGCGGTGCACCAGGAGAAACAACCGCTTCGAGACGCTTCATATCGATCTCGCGATCACCAGGCACGCCAATCGCTAACGGGTAGCTACCAGCAGGTGAGTCGATCCAGAACACCACTGTTTTCAACGTGTCTGCGGCAGTCCAGTCGCCTTCGACACGACGTAGTGCGGCGTCGGTGTTGGACAACGCGACGAGAGCGTCGATGGTGGGAGCCTTAGGTGTGCTCTCCACGTGAGCCGATAGTGTCGCAGAGGCATCGACGACCGGCGGGAAAGGCACCGTCACCGCCTCGACATTGGCCGCGAAGTCGCAGGAATCGCAGCGTACGAAAGTGTCCTCACCAATCACCGTCGGTGCGAGGAACTCCTCACTCGCCGAGCCACCCATCGCTCCCGATGTTGCCGTCACGATTACGTAGTCGAGGCCGAGCCGATCGAAGGTAGAGATGTACGCGTCGCGGTGCTTGGCGTAGGACACCGCCAGACCAGCGTCGTCGATATCAAAGGAGTAGGAGTCCTTCATGACAAACTCGCGACCACGCAGAATGCCCGCTCGCGGACGCGCTTCGTCACGGAACTTCGTCTGGATTTGGTAGAGAGAGACCGGGAGATCCTTGTAGGAGGAGTACTCCCCCTTCACCAAGAGGGTGAACATCTCCTCGTGGGTAGGTCCCAACAAATAGTCACTCTTCTTGCGGTCCTGCAGACGAAAGAGCGTGTCGCCATACTCATTCCATCGATTGGTGAGTTCGTAGGGCTCACGTGGCAGGAGCGCAGGGAAGTGAACCTCCTGGAACCCGGCGGAGTCCATTTCCTCGCGCACAATTCGCTCAACATTGCGGAAGGTAAGGAAGCCCAAGGGCAGCCACGTAAAGATGCCTGGCGCCACGCGGCGGACGTAGCCAGCACGTACGAGTAAGCGGTGGCTGGGGACCTCCGCATCAGCGGGGTCCTCACGCAGCGTGCGAAGAAACAAGGACGACATCCGCAACAGCACGAGCTCTCCAGTTCGCAATGGCGCCCATACGGCGCCGGAAGGTGTCCTAGGAGGATATCGGCATCAGGAGGCGAGGAGACGGAAGCCGTCTTTGTCGGCTCCCATGGACATCACTGCAGTCAGAGTGCGCTGCCAGGAGTCCTCTTCGGTTTGGTTGCGAACTCCGCCCAGCGCGCTGAGATCAATGAGTCGGAACGGGAAGTCCTGATTGAGGATCGGGATGCCGGCCGCATCAATGACGCGCCAGCGGCCTGAAGAATCTGCTTGAAAGGTCCACTGGGTGACCAGCCCGTCTCCTGAGCGCGGATTCTTACGCGACTGCGCCGTGAGCAGGTTGCCATGACCAAACGCCACCCACATGTCACCAATCTTCTGCACTGGTTGCACGCAGTGCGTGTGATGGCCCAGGACCAGATCGACCGTGCCCGCGGCGGCCAACGTCTGGGAGATAGCCAACTGGCTCTCATCTGGTTGTGTCATGTCTTCCTCACCGTCGTGAAGACTGACGATGACTATCTGCGCTCCCTCATCGCGAGCACGCTGCGCATCAACAACGATCCGATCCGCATCGTTGGGATTGACGCTCCAGGAATCTCCGTTTTCATACAAGCCATACGAATAAGCAAAGTGCGCAATCTTGACGCCCTTAACGTTGAGCATCGTGATGACCCGTGACTCTTCTTCGCTGCGCGCGCTCCCGGTGTGCGCAATACCGTTCATATCAAGAGCATCGAGGAGTTGCTTGATGCCATTGAGCCCCTTGTCCTGAATGTGATTGGAAACCGTCGAGCAAGTATCGAAGCCCGTCTTCGCGACTCCAGTTGCGAGAGACCACGGAGCAGCCGGCAGCGCGGGCCAATAACTCACCGGTCCTTCAGGGGGAGCGAAGGGGTACTCCATGTGGCATACGCCTAGATCGGCAGCTGAGATACGTGGTGCGACACCAGCGAGCATTTGGGTGAAGTCACTCCCGTCGTAATTGGCATCCTGCTGCGCTTCGGCCCAGATTTCCTTGTGTACGAGAATGTCACCTACGCCGACAATGGTGACGCGAGTACCCGGCAATGCACTGGGCAAACTCACCAAAGACGACGCGCTGGCGGTTATCGGGGACGGGTAGGCAGAGACTTGATCGACCGATTGCGGGGCGGGCGTGGGCTGGAAAGGGGGCGAACCAGGACCCTGCGAGGGAGTTGGGCTACTGGCCGAGATGGTGGGCGCCCCTCCGCCAGGTAGGTAGATCCCCGAAACGCCGCCCACGACGAAGACTGCGAGACCGGCGATGACCCACCGCATCAACGGCGGTTGCTTCGGCGTGCCCGAGCTGTGCCTACCCTTGCCCACAAGACCCCTCGTCATTTAGCACCGAAAGGGTTTCGGCTTTTGCGAAGGAACTAGAAGAGAACCGTCGCGAAAGTGCCAACAATGTCGAACCCCACTCGTGAGTATGAGGCTCTCGCGGCAGCGTTGAAGTCATTGACGTACAGCGACACGCAGGGGGCGACGCCGGCTTGAGCGAGAGCGACCGCTCCCGCCATGCCTCCCACGGAGATTCCTTCGCCACGCCTTTCTGGTGCGACCCAAACACCTTGAATCTGGCACACCCCAATGGCGGAGGCCCCAACCTCAGCCTTGAATACGACGCGACCTTCCTCGATGCGGGCGAAGGCCCGCTTGGCGGAAATCAAGTCAGCTACTCGAGCCCGGTATGCACTGCCCATACCCCCAGACATCGGAGAAACGCCAACTTCCTCGGTAAACATCGCGACGCTCGCCGGGAGAAGGAGATCAATCTCTTCGGTTCGCACGGTGCGGACCTGCGGATCGGCCCCGACTTTCGGTGACCCAGTGATAGCCATGAGCGGTTGGTCGGCGCGCACTTCGCGAGCCGGACCCCAGCGATCGGCGAGCCCATCCCACAAATGAAGTACCTCAACCGCGGGTCCCACGAGCGAAGAACAGCGGCGCGGGCCTTGGCTTAGATGGGTGATGAAGGCCTCGCGCGTTGCAAATGTCGTCTCGATGGGGATCACATTTGCTCCCGCATACACAGCCGAGAGCAATTCACCATCTGCAAAGCAACCCAACAGCTCTCCGCCAATACGCCAGGGGTCGGTGTCCACAAGACCATTGGCTGCCACGATTCGAGATGCCGCAAAGCAGTGAGTGATCGGGTCACGCAAAAGCAATTGCCGCAACGCCATCGCATCGTGTGATGTGAGCGTGCGTACGCGCATGACTGTCTCTTTGTGTGGGCTTAGGAAACAGTGACTTCAGGCGAGCCCGCTGGCATGGACTCCGCCAGCTTGAGAGCTTCTTCGATGAGCGTCTCCACAATCTGATGTTCAGGAACTGTTTTGATGACCTGACCGCGCACGAATATCTGTCCCTTGCCGTTGCCAGACGCCACACCGAGATCGGCTTCGCGTGCCTCACCAGGACCGTTGACAACACAACCCATGACCGCGACGCGCAGTGGCACCTCTAGTCCCTCGAGTCCGGCGGTCACCTGCTCAGCGAGCGTGTAGACGTCTACCTGAGCGCGGCCACATGACGGGCACGACACGATTTCGAGCCCGCGGGGACGCAAATTGAGCGACTCCAGAATCGCCAACCCGACCTTGACCTCTTCGACTGGGGGCGCCGACAAGGAGACCCGAATGGTGTCGCCGATGCCTTCGCTGAGCAAAGCGCCAAAGGCGACCGCCGACTTGATGGTGCCCTGAAAAGTCGGTCCGGCCTCGGTCACGCCCAGATGCAACGGGTAGTCACACTGCTCTGCGAGCAAGCGATAGGCCTGCACCATGACCACTGGGTCGTGATGCTTCACCGAAATCTTTATGTCGCGGAAGCCATGCTCTTCGAAGAGGCTGGCTTCCCAGAGAGCCGACTCCACTAGCGCTTCGGGGGTCGCTTTGCCGTACTTCTTTAGGAGTCGCGGATCGAGGCTGCCTGCGTTGACGCCAATACGAATGGGAATGCCGGCATCACCGGCTGCACGCGAAATTTCCTTGATCTTGTCATCGAACTGTTTAATGTTGCCGGGATTCACTCGAACCCCCGCACATCCGGCGTCAATAGCAGCGAATACGTACTTGGGCTGGAAATGGATATCCGCAATCACCGGAATGCCAGACTTCTTCGCGATGAGAGGCAGCGCGTCGGCATCATCTTGGCTCGGTACGGCAACGCGTACGACCTGACAACCGGAGGCGGTGAGCTCGGCAATTTGCTGCAAAGTGGCATCCACATTGGAAGTGAGGGTCGTCGCCATCGACTGCACGCTGATGGGCGCATCTCCGCCTACCTCGACGGGATGCGTGGGGTGCCGGAGAATCAACTTGCGCGAGATACGGCGCGGTGCGAGCACCGGAGGAGGCGGAACAGGAATGCCCAGATTGACCGTCACGTCTCTAGTATCCCCCATCCCGGTCGAGCCCACCCGTCGCACGCCCCGCCCTCTTCTCCCCCGACGTCACCTTCCGTAGCGCTAAGCGGTGCGGGTAGCGCTACGG
>CAINMH010000112.1 GCA_903850745.1 uncultured bacterium | reverse complement strand
GCACGTTGCTTGCTAAGAACCCAGCGGGCTGGGCGAGTGTGTTACCGATGCTTAACCCTGACGACGTGATCATCATCAGCATTAACGCACGTGAGGCAGATGGTTTAGACACCTCGTGGCTTTGGGAAGTTCCTTTCGAAACACTGGGCATTCGGGTGGTGGGGGTCCATGGTGAGCATCAGGAAGACCTGGCCCTACGGCTCGAGGTCGCGGGTATCGTGCCCGTCATCGAGAAAGATATTGACGCTCTCGTTCGTCAGCTACCCGAAGGTTCGTGCGTAGTCATTGCAAACTACAGCGCCTTCACTGCCCTGCGAGGTCAACGTTGATTGAGCACTTGACCATCGTGCATATTCTCCCTGGGCTTCTTGGGAGTTACGGAGACGTGGGCAACGTTCTGGTTCTGCGCCACCGGGCCGAGTCGCGCGGCATCAAAGTCACGATCGTCAACGTCCATCCCGGGGAACGGGTACCAGCCTCCGCTGATCTCTACGTGATCGGCGGAGGGCAAGGAGACGAGGAAACATGTGCGGCAGAACTTCTGCGAAGAGACACAGGTCTCGCTAACGCATTTCAACGCGGGGCACCGATCCTTGCGGTATGTGCGGGCTTGCAGTTGCTGGGAGAGTGGTTCACTGACAGTGGCGGCAATAAGGTCGCCGGAGTTGGCTTGCTTGATCTGGTAACCACTCGTCTTCGGGTGAGGGCGGTGGGTGATGTACTCGCTGAAGTAACCGCGATTCCAGACATGCCAACGCTGATCGGCTTCGAGAATCACCTTGGCGCAACCGTGCTCGGACCCACCTCTGAACCACTTGCTCAGGTCCGGCATGGTGTCGGCAATGGTGCGGGAGAACCGGTGGAAGGGGTTGCTCAGGGATCGGTTGTCGGTACATATTTACACGGACCCGTGTTGGCCCTCAACCCCGCGCTGGCAGACCATCTGCTGGCAAGTGTGGTCGGGCACCTTCTACCAATGGATGACGAGAGGGCAGAGAAATTCAGATCGAGTCGAATTTCTCGGGCACAGGGGTGATCTCACCAGGCCTGCCTGCCAAATACAAGGGCAGGCTGTGGCGCAACGTGCCGGTCGAAGTTCGCACGCGCGCTGTAACTGCTGGCGGAAGCAAGTAATACACGGTTGCGATGCACTCGGTGATGACCCGAGCACGGTGGACGGCACGGTCGAGTGTCTCGGGGCTGTCCTTGGGTCCCGAAACCACGACATCGATTCCTACCCTTCGCGCTTCATCGCGAATCCGTCGAGCATGAAACGGAGTCGACACCGCGATCCAGGGACCCAGTGACTTTTCCGCCCCAAGTCTTGCCAGGGTTGCGATTGTTTGGCGGGTGTTCCCACCGGGTCGGCCTTCGATGATCGCCTCGGCCGGTACGCCAGCCTCGATGAGGAAGGATGACATGTTGGCAACCTCGTCTAACTGTCCGTCTAATCCACCGCTGACAACAATGACCTTCGCCACGTCAGTTCGCCACAGCCAATATGCGTGGGATAAACGGGCGGACAACTCTGGACTAGGCCCGGTTGGCAAGGTCTGGCCACCGAAAACCACCAAGGCCGACCGCATCCCAGGCTTGGGTGCGTAGACAACCGGTTTCAGTGCAGCCGCCTCAGCGCGGATCACTCGCATTAAAGACAGCGCCGCACATGTGCAGGCCCCGGCCGCAAGAATTCCCACGGCTGCGCCAGGTCTCAGCTTTCGCATGTCAGTGCTTTTACTCTGAGTCGACCGAAATAGTGTGAATCGTTGACAAGCCCCAGGCAGCAAGCACCTCACGCGTGCAGATCCCCATGGCGTAGCCGGCAACGAGAGTGTCGTGTTGATCATCAGTGAGGAAAGCGATGTCTACTTGGCCTGAGTCGCATTCCACAACAGCGACGTCGTGGGCCAGACCAGGTAATGAACCCGTCTTGTGGGAGATGTTGATGTCGGTCGCAGTGGCACCCAGCGGGATCCTTGAATTTCGAATCGAATGTCTAAGTGCATGAGAAGTGATGGGGTATCGGTCGGGGTCGGTTGCAACGCTAAGGAGGTCAAGGGCATCGCGACAGGTTGTCACTCCAGCAACCGGGACGCCGCCGTCAGTTTGAGTCTCGATTGTTGTGGCAGCGCAACCGACGGATGTGATTGCGGTCTGAACCGTGTTCACTCCGATTAATGCGAGCAGCCACCGGGTGCATGTGTTGTCGCTTGCTCCGATCATGAGTGCGATGACGTTACGCAATTGCAGGATTGTTTTTGGGTCGAGGAGGTCGAGCACCGAATGATCATCTGGGTGTGAACCCAATTCACGCACCGAGATATCAACATCCGGATCGATTGATCCCCTGCGGATTTCATCTTCAACAGCAATGGCGATACCGAGTTTGAGTAGGCTCGCGGCTCGG
>CAINMH010000111.1 GCA_903850745.1 uncultured bacterium | reverse complement strand
CATCTGCTGCACAAGGTCGTGCACCACACCAAGGCCAAGGTCATCGCCTCCGGTGGCGTCGCGCGTCTTGAGGACCTACATAAGCTCGCCGAGCTCAAGGGCCTCGAGGGTGCGATCGTCGGCAAGGCTTTGTACGAGGGCGCATTCACGCTTCCTGAGGCACTCGCCGCGGTTGCACCGCGCGTGGGTCTCATGCCGCACGAATGACCGTCTCCGTACGCGTTATTCCGTGCCTTGACGTTGACGCCGGGCGCGTGGTGAAGGGCGTCAACTTCGTCAATCTGCGTGATGCCGGTGACCCAGTCGAATTAGCGAGTGCCTACGACGCTGCAGGTGCTGATGAGTTGGTGTTCCTGGATATCACCGCGTCGAGTGGTGGCCGCGAGACCACTTATGACGTCGTACGACGTACTGCCGAGCAGGTGTTCATCCCATTGACCGTGGGTGGTGGTGTGCGCACTGTGGCGGACTTTGATGCGTTGTTGCGTGCAGGTGCCGACAAAGTCAGTCTCAATACTGCGGCGTTGGCCCGACCAGAACTCATCACTGAAGCCGCCGAGCAATTCGGGGCGCAATGCGTGGTGTTATCGGTAGATGCACGGCGATGTGCCGATGGTGCAACGACGCCAAGTGGCTTTGAGGTGACCACACATGGTGGTCGACGGGGCACCGGGATCGATGCGGTCGAGTGGGCGGCCAAGGGCGCTCAACTCGGTGCGGGCGAGATTTTGCTTAATGCCATGGACGCCGATGGCACGACCTCGGGTTATGACCTCGAACTCATCCGGCTCGTGCGCGAACAGGTCAGCGTGCCGCTGATCGCGAGCGGGGGCGCCGGCGCCGTGGGTGACTTCGCCCCGGCCGTCGCGATGGGGGCTGACGCTGTTCTGGCGGCCTCGGTTTTCCACTTCGGCATGGTCACGATCGGTGAGGTTAAAGAGGCTTTGCGGGCTGAGGGCTACCCCGTCCGGTAACCAGCTGGCACCAAAATCACAATGTCTGGACAACTTCCACCCAGTTTTTGTAAGAACCCGTCATGCTGAGGGCCGGTGGGCTGCGGGGGAGTTCACTTTCCGGGTCCGGCTCTTATGAGCCGGACCCGATTTGGTGTGCGGATGGGTGCCCGTGGTGAGTGCGGCAGAATGGGGCAATGTCCACTCCGGCAGACCTCCTCGCTGCCCTGCGCCCCGGCTCCGACGGACTGGTTGCTGTCGTCGCCCAACAATGGGACTCCGGCGAGGTCTTGATGGTCGCGTGGATGGATACCGAGGCACTCCGCCGCACATGTGAGACCGGGCGCGCCACCTACTGGTCGCGTAGCCGCCAGGAGTACTGGGTCAAGGGCGAAACTTCCGGACACGCCCAGCATGTGCGCGAGATTCGGCTCGATTGTGACGGTGATGCGCTGCTGCTTCTCGTCGACCAGGTCGACGCGGCATGCCACACCGGCGCGCGCTCCTGTTTCGACACCGCACGTGTGGTGATCGAGTCATGACCGATAGTCGCATCGCGGCGACGTTCGCCGGAAGCGCAACACCGGATCTCGAAACCTTTCGTCGACTCGCGCAGAACCGACGTGTTATCCCCGTAGTTCGTCGTCTTCTTGCTGATGGCCAAACTCCCGTGGGCTTGTATCGCGCATTGTGTGGCGAGCGTGCGGGCACGTTCCTGCTGGAGTCCGCAGAGCACGGCCGATCATGGGCGCGTTACAGCTTTGTGGGCGTACGTAGTGCAGCGATGCTCACTGAGATCAATGGCGAGGCGACGTGGCTTGGTCACGCACCGATCGGGGTGCCCTCTGGTGGGGATCCCGTTGCTGCGCTTCGCGGCACGATTGATCTGCTGCACACCGAACGACTTGAAGGTTTGCCGCCACTAACTGGCGGCATGGTCGGCTTTGCGTCCTATGACGTCGTACGTCGTTGGGAGCGCGTGCCCGACGGCAACCCTGACGAGTTGCAGATCCCCGAGATCGGGTTCTTGTTGGCCAGTGATCTTGCGGTGCTGGATCACTGGGATGGATCGGTGTTGCTGATCGCCAACGCGATCAATTTTGATGCGACCGATGAGCGCGTGGATGATGCGTGGGCTGATGCGGTCGCGCGACTCGATGCGATGCAGGCCGCCCTCGCGAAGCCAACCGACTCAACTGTGGCGACCTACGATCCTGACGCCGCTCTCGATGTGCGCCACCGCACTGAGGCCACTGACTACCTCGCCGCCGTTGCCACGGCCAAGGAGCACATTCGCGCAGGCGATGCGTTCCAGGTTGTGTTGTCGCAGCGCTTTGAAGCAGATTGCCCTGCGACTTCGCTCGATGTCTATCGCGTGCTTCGCGTGACTAATCCGAGCCCGTATATGTACCTCTTTCGCATGCCCGCGATCGCGAGCGATCGCACGACGCTTTCGGAGGAAGTCGCGTTCGACATCGTGGGCTCCTCGCCGGAGGCGCTGGTTACTGTTGACGGCGGCCGCTGTCGTCTGCACCCCATCGCGGGCACTCGCAAGCGCGGAGCGAACCCCGAAGAAGATGCGGCACTCGCTGAAGATCTGCTTGCCGACACCAAGGAGCGCGCCGAGCACCTCATGCTCGTCGACCTCGGCCGCAATGACTTGGGTCGCGTGTGCGTGCCCGGCAGCGTCGAGGTGGTGGAGTTCATGCAGGTGGAGCGCTATTCGCATGTGATGCATCTGGTCTCGACTGTTGTCGGCCAACTCGCGCCTGATCGCACGGCATACGACGCCCTCGCCGCAACCTTCCCGGCCGGCACTCTCTCGGGTGCACCCAAGCCGCGTGCGATGGAGATCATCGACGATCTCGAGCCCTCGCGGCGCGGTGTCTACGGTGGCATCGTCGGCTACCTCGACTTTGCGGGCGATCTTGACACCGCGATCGCGATTCGCACCGCGGTGATTCGCGATGGGGTGGCCTACGTTCAAGCAGGTGCGGGCATCGTCGCTGATTCTGTGCCCGAAGCAGAGGAAGCCGAATGCCGCAATAAGGCCGCGGCTGTCCTGCGCGCTGTCGCGATCGCGAGCACGATGCGCACCATCGGTGCATCGTGACGGCGCGGCGCGAATACACACTGGTCTGGCTTGCACTCGCAGTTGTGGCAGTGGGTCTGCTGCTGGCATGGCAGGCGACCTGGGCAGCAGGTACCGAAAAACTGAGCTCTGGTGGCATTGTTGAGGTGTCAGCGAGTGGTGCGCAGATCACGCCACTGGGTTCGGCTGCGGCAGTCGTGATCATTGCGATGGCAGTGCTGGTGCTCATCACGGGTCGCATCCTTCGAGTGATCGCAGGAGTCATCATCAGTGTCAGCGCGATTGCTGCAGCATTCATTGGGCTACGCGTTGTGACGGGTGTGCAACAGGCCGCCCTCTGGAACACCTACGACGGCGTGATTGACGTCTCGGCGACCCTCTGGGGTTGGGTCGCTGTCCTGTTGGCTCTGATCGCGGCAGTCCTCGGAGTCCTCGTCGCGGTGCGGGCGAGGCGCTGGCCGGGGTTCTCCACACGCTATGACCGCGGCGCGCGCCAACCACGTGATGCGTGGGAGGCTCTCGATCGTGGACTCGACCCGACCCTGGATGAGTGATGACTGCACCGCTGCGTGAGGGACTCGCCGCGGTGGTTGCCGAGCTGGGGGGTCAAGAACGCGAAGGTCAGATCGCGATGGCCGAAGCAATTGAGCGGGCCATCGACACCCGCGAACATTTGCTCGTGCAAGCAGGCACCGGCACCGGCAAATCTGTCGCTTATCTCGTGCCCGCGATCTTGCATGCGATTGAGCATTCGCCGGTGATTGTGGCTACGGCAACCTTGGCTCTGCAGCGGCAGTTGATGGAACGCGATCTCCCGCGAGTCTCCGCAGCGCTGACACCGCTCCTGCAGCGCGAACCGCGATATGCGGTGCTCAAGGGCCGCAATAACTACGTATGCCTCGAACGCCTCAACCGCAGCGAGGCAATCGAAGATGACGAGGATGGTGCGTTGTTCACCGCACCTCGATCCGAACTCGGTCGGCAGGCCCGCGCCGTACAGGCCTGGGCCGAGACCACTGAGACCGGTGATCGCGATGAATACCCCGGCTCGATCGATCCGCGAGTGTGGCGCAGCGTCTCGGTGGGTCGCCGGGAGTGTGTGGGGGAGTCGAAGTGCCGGTTCGGTGAGGAGTGCTTCACCGTCAAGCGGCGCGAGATCGCCATGAAGGCCGATGTCGTCATTACTAATCACGCACTGCTTGCGATTGATGTGCTCGAGGGCATTCCGGTTCTTCCCGAACACGATGCGGTCATCATCGACGAGGCCCACGAACTCGTGGATCGCGCGACGCAGGCGCTCACCATGGAGCTCTCACCACGTGGCATCGAGTTCGCTGCGGGCCGAGCACGTAAGCACGTCGACCTCGACATGCATGATGCGTTGTTGACGGCTAGTGATGACTTTGCTGACGCGCTCGCAGCATTGATCGACGACGGACAGAGTCGACTACCTGAACTCACGCGTGATCTCACGCTCGCGCTCACCGGCATACGTGACGCCGCGCGTGCTGCAACGAGTGACATCAGCACGGATTCGGATCCCACGACGATCGCGGCTCGTCAGCGCGCGCGAGGGGCACTCGATGAGATCTTTGAGGCAGCGGGCAAGTTCTTGAGCGCTCGCGATGGTGACGTGATCTGGGTTGATCCCGGTCCGCGCGGCACGACTCCGACTTTGCATCTTGCGCCCTTGCACGTGGCGGGTCTGCTGCGCAGTGCGCTGTTCTCCGATGGCGCGGTTGTGCTGACTAGCGCGACGCTCACCGTGGGTGGATCGTTCGACTCTCTGGCTCAATCGATCGGTCTCGCTGATCCTGCTTACGCTCGTCGCGCTTCGCCTGCGATCGGTGAGGAGCCGCAAGACGATCCGGGCGAGAGCGCAGTGCCGTTCTCCATCGCTTGGCAAGGCCTCGATGTCGGTAGTCCGTTCGACTATGAACGACAAGGGATTTTGTATGTCGCTGCTCATCTGCCGCCACCTAGTCGTGAGGGCATCGCAGAGGAAGCACTCGATGAGATCGCCGATCTGATCGACGCAGCAGGCGGTCGCACTCTGGTGTTGTGTTCGTCGTGGAAGGCAGTCGAGCGTCTTGGTGACTATCTACGCGTGCGGCTTACTGGGCCCGAGGTGATGATGCAGGCGAAGGGCGATACGGTCGCCGACCTCGTGGATCGCTTCACCATGGACGCCCACAGCGTGCTCGTCGGCACGCTGTCGCTGTGGCAGGGCGTCGATGTGCCCGGTGATGCATGCACTCTCGTCGTCATCGACCGCATCCCGTTCCCACGCCCCGATGATCCGGTGTTGTCTGCGCGCCAAGCCGCGGTGGATGCTGCTGGCGGCAGTGGCTTCCGTTCAGTGTCTGTGCCGCGCGCAGGCTTGCTGCTTGCGCAGGGCGCCGGTCGATTGATCCGCGGACTCGACGATCGTGGTGTTGTCGCCGTGCTCGACCCGCGATTGGCAACCGCTGGTTACTCGCGCCTATTGCGCCAATCACTTCCGCCGTTTTGGTACACGACCGACAAAGACTCGGTACTAGGCGCCCTACGCCGCCTCAACACCTAGCTCACAGACTGCGCAGAACCGCCACGACTTTGCCGAGGATGAGCGCGTCGTCGGATTGAATTGTTCGGATTCGGTGTCCAGATTGCTATGGATGTGGGATGGTCTCGTCAGGCGACACCAATGTCGTCAGAAAAGGCATCATCTAAGCGCATGCCTTACAGAATTGGACGTGAGTGTCGTGTATCCGAATCTGTCGCCAAGTGAAGTTCTTAGTGTCTGTCACGAAGCATTCTTGGATAAGAGTTTCTATCTCGGTCATCTCTTGTTAGACGGGGAAAGCCTGTGGGTCGACATGTTGGAGCCACGACAAAGGAAGGCGTTCACCGTCAAAATTCCGCTCGATCTCGAGACCTGGACCAACCCGGCCACGGGTGAGGAGTTCTCGACGTTCGAGGATTGGATAGAAGGTCTCGTGATTTACGTGTGGGAGAGAATCGATGTCGCGCGACTTGTACCGGTCGCGCATGTGGGTACGCGATTTCCTCCAGCACAGTTCGTGGAATGAACGCCTCGAGAGTGTCGACTCGTAACGACAGTGTGCTCACGTCGAATTTGAGAGTTGGATGTTTCCTCGAACGCATCCATGCAGGTTCATCCCCACAGGTGCGTCGCGTCGCGTCTGTGAGTGCAACGCAAGGGACGACGACTGTCTATGCGGCGAGCTATGCCTATAACCAGGGTAGAGAGCATCGGGGTCTACTGACTTCGATCACCTACAGCGGCCTGCCCGCAGCGATCACTGCGACCTATGACGGCGATGGCGCCCTGGTGACGCAGACACTCCCGCAGGTCAGTGGAGGCGGTGGGACGATCACACAAGCGTGGGCCCGTGATCCGGCGGGCAACACCACCGCTATGGAATACACCCAGGCAGGGCTCCCGTTCGGTGTCTCCGACACCGTGGAAGTGGACCCGGCGGGCCGTTGGGCCGGTGAGTCCCAGAGTGCAGGGTCGTGGACTCGCGACTACTCCTATGACCCCGCGGGTCGCCTAATAGGGGTCACTCACGATGACGGGGTGAGTTGTGTGACGCGCACTTATGGATTCGATGTCAACTCCAATCGCACCGCCACAGGTAGTTTTCCTGATGCGGGTGGTGCTACGCCGACCGACATTTGCCAAAGCACTACTGGCACCGTCTCGAGCAGCGCGTTTTCTGCAGCCGACCGGCCAACAACGCTCAATGGTGTGAACGTGGCGTCCACTTATGACGCGTTCGGTCGCACCACGTCACTTGCGGCAGTACTCGCACCTAGCGGCACCGCAGTGTCCTCGATCGGTTACTACGTTAATGACCTTGTGCGCACTATGACTAGTGCCGGTGTGAACAAGACGTGGACTCTCGACGGTGCTGGCAGGCTGGCGTGTCAGCGCAGCAAGCCGACAACGACCACTGACTCCAGCGCCTGTGGTGCAACCACGACGGCATCAGTGGTCGACACGGTCAATCACTACCTTGATGCATCCAGCGACTCACCGGCGTGGACGCTCACCAACACTGCCGGCACGCCGACCATCATCAGTTACTTCACTGGGTTCGACGGCACACTCATCGCTCAACTCAGTGGCAGCACCATCGACTACCAGCTGGCCAGCATCCATGGCGACATCGTCGCCACGTGCAGCACGAGTGCTGCCGGCTCCTACGACGGCACCACCATCACTGCAGATGAATACGGCAACACCGACGTGGCAGCACGCTACGCGTGGCTCGGCGGCAAACAACGATCCCAAGACGGCTCCGCAGGACTCATCCTCATGGGAGTCAGGCTCTACAACACCGTCACCGGACTCTTCCTGACCCCAGACCCGATCAGAGGCGGAAACGACAACTCATACGGATACCCAGTCGAACCGTTGGGACGGCTGGATTTAAGAGGAATGTGTTGGGGCTGGGGGTGTGAGTGGATTTCCGAAAATGCGGACCTCATTATGGATGTCGCCACTTTCGCAGCGGCCGGAGTATGCATAGCATTCACGGCGGGGGCTTGTGCCGTCGCGGTCTCGGCTGCGTTTGTCATTAGAACCGCGGTTCGCCTATCGAGGGATGAAGGCCTAACTGACGCGAATTCGCGCGTCATCATGGCGGATGCAATCGTTACGGCAATGACCGCTGGGATATCGGCCGGCTTTAGAGCAGGTACGGGTTCGATGAAAGATGCCCCAAAGTCGATGAAGTTGACGACTTTGGCATTTAAGATGGCGAAGCATGTCGTCATGGCCCCGTATGTCTTTAGCAATCATTTCTACAACAAGCACAGAGAGTTGTGGTAGGTGATGAAGAACGCACGGAGCCGAGTGCGAAAATCACGGCGAGGCGGCTATGCGACGGTAGAACTAATCGTCATAACACCATTCTTGATCTTCTGTGCCTATGTCACAGGAATAATTGCTGGGGGACCTGTTGGGCTGGTCATCGCTCTTCTTGCGGCAGCCGTCGCCATGTGGCGTACGGCTTCGCGGCGTGTGTCCGTAGATGGGCGAGTAGTTATCCTTCACGGCTGGGGTGCGCCGCGTCGCTTTCGAGATGTTGTCGAAGTGATAACCGGAGGGTCTGAGGTCGGCGTCCTTGGACTTCCGGTTTCGAGCGTCGGGGTCATTTTGGGCAGCGGGCGAGAGGTAGAACTGGGCGTTTTACGGTCATTTCCGCTGTCATTCAAGTTCGGAGATGAACAGGCACGGCGGTCCGCGGCATGGCTGGCAGGGCGGCTAGGCATGGTGCAGGTCAATGAGGACACCTGGCGTTTGCCTCCACCCGAAAATCTGTGAGGCTATGGGGAGACGCACAGCCCGCTGCCGCTTTCACACACGTTGCCCGGTTGTGGCAACTTTTAGGGGCTTGAAAGTTGCCACAACCGGGCAACGAGACTTCGAAGAGTGGTTCGCTGTGACATCACGCAGGGTAGAGATAGGTCGCTCAAGAGCTAGTGCGCTGTAGACCTAAAGACTGCGCAGAACCGCCACGACCTTGCCCAGGATGAGTGCGTCGTCGCCGGGGATTGGCTCGAACAGGTCGTTGTGTGGCATGAGCCAGACGTGACCGTCCTTGCGCTTGAAGGTCTTGACGGTGGCCTCATCGCCGAGAAGTGCCGCGACGATGTCGCCGTTTTCGGCTGACGGCTGCTGACGAATGACCACGAAGTCGCCATCGCAGATTGCTGCATCGATCATCGACTCACCGACGACCTTGAGCATGAACAGCTGACCATCGCCGACGAGTTCGTGTGGCAGCGGGAAGACTGTCTCGACGGCTTCCTCAGCCAGGATCGGACCGCCGGCCGCGATGCGACCAAGGACAGGCACGTTGACCGCGGTCGGGAACGAAGCACCCAAGTCAGTCACATTGACGGAGTCTGTGTCGGAGACAACGAGCGCGCGGGGACGGTTGGCGTCCTTGCGCAGCAGACCCTTGGCCTCGAGCACCCGCAATTGGTGGGCCACAGAGGAGGGGGAGGCCAGGCCAACTGACTCGCCGATCTCGCGGATTGACGGCGGGTAGCCGCGGTCCTCCACGGTCGTGCGGATCATGTCGAGCACCGCGCGTGAGCGCACGGTCAGGCCATCGGGGTCCTTCGACGGATCGTCGTTGATGACACGGGGTGGGCGGGCCACTGGTAACTCCATTCGTCGCGGGTGGTGGCGAAAAGCTGACTGTCAGACCCCTCGACCACGCTGTTACAAGGTAGCCGGGGGAGCGTGCCAAACGGCACATCTGTTCGATTCGAATCGGCGTGTCGGTTGCAGTTAGCACAGGTGT
>CAINMH010000110.1 GCA_903850745.1 uncultured bacterium | reverse complement strand
TCTCCTCCACCAGTGACGACCTCGACAGCTGTCACGGTAGAGAGAATCGATGCTCAAGGTGGGGCCAAATCAAACGAGCATTACGCCCCCAAGTGGGGCCAAATCAAGCGAGCATTCTCATACGCACCCCAAATCAGTTAAAACACCGATACTCATTGCCTTGCAACGACTATCAGCGATTCACTGACCTATCAACTGTCGAACTCAGGCGAGAAGGCAGGCCACGTCCAGCTCGCCGCCGACCTCGGGACGAGCATCTACTCCTGCGAGGCGCACTCGCCGTGGCAGAGGCCGACGAACGAGAACAAGAACGGCCTACTGCGCGACTACTTCCCGAAGGGAACCGACCTCGCCGCCCACTCCGCCGAGCGGCTCAGGGAAGTCCAGGACGAGCTGAACAACCGGCCCCGCAAGTGCCTGAACTGGGAGACTCCCGCAACGGTCTTCGCACGACTACAGTCAGGCCATTCGTAAGCCGAAGTTGCGACGTTCGCTGGAATCCGCCCGCCCCCAAGTGGGGTCAGATTTGATGAGCATTCTCAAAAGCGCCCCGCTCCAAGAATTCGGCCCCATCAACCCCCCGAATGTCCCCGAACTGCGGAGCCCGGGTGAAGCCGCCCGAGGAGTCACCTTTGCTGCCGTAACAGGCAATACCGAGGCACTTCTGCGACCCGCACTCGCCACGGAAGCGGGGCTCGAACGAGGACACTAACGGCGTGCTCTGCCAGCACCTCCCCAAGAACATCACCCTGTCCGTCCACTCCGCCGAAAGCCTCAAGGCAATCCGGCCAAGAGTCAATGGCTACCCCCCAAAGAGGCTCGGATGCAGCATGCCTTGAGGAGCCGGGTCCAGATCACTGCGCTGTCTACGTGGAACCGTCTGAACATTGGCGATAGTCCGTTGTGAAGTAAGTGCTCTCAATTCTTCACACAGGTTTTTGCTTACGCGCGAAGATGCCCATTGACGGAGACCGGAAAACGAACGCGTCGTGTCTGCTGCTGAAGAATTCATCGACGTACATGGTCAGCGGTACGCAGTTGGGATACGAGCCATAGTCACACACAGCGACCAATCCTCCTTCGGTCAGCCGTTCCCAGATGAAGGGAAGCAGTGTCGCGCCGCTCTCAAGCGTGTCGCTGGCGATGTATCCAAGAGAGATGCTGCCGTCAAAGGAGGTGTACGTGTCCAGAATATTTCCACGGACGACAGTAACATTCTTCAAATCGGCAAAGGCCGCGGAGACCTCCTGGAAGGAGTTGTTTGCGAAAGATCCGTGCCAGCGATAGTCCAGTCCAAGACGAGACTTCGGAATTCCGCAGAAACTGTCAAACAGCCACAGCGGTCGAACTCCAAAGTGCTCTAGGGCTTCGGCCAGTATTGCACCCGAACCTCCACCATATGACCCAAACTCGACCACCGCACCATCAACAGAACTCGTGTTCGCAACAAACTGGATGAGTTCGAATAGTTGGTCATCTGAGATCATTGAGCGAGCTCTAGAGCGAGCCTTTTCCGCAATCGATGTGAAAGGTTCTTGCTGATGTATCGGGCTATTGATCTCGTGTCGTTCGTAAATTGCGTCTACAGCGGCCAAGGGCCCAGACATGAGGAATTTCATGGAGTCCTTGAGTTCAAGGTCCCCGTCTGCACAAAGAACTATCAATGCGTCTGTACTTATGGGCGCATCACCAACATAAGCAACCGACTCGTCACCGCAGTCGTATCCTGCGAAACATTCTCGCCAGTCGGCCAAGACGACAGTGTGTCCGGCATCCCGCACCATTCGGTACAACCACTTCATAGTGTCGCCGAAGCCAAGCAGCACAATCTGGCGACCACTAATGAATTCAGGAGCGAGTCTAGCTAGAAGTCGCTGCGCAAGTGGCGGCAAGTACTCCATCGTGGTGGGTGGCGAATACGCGAGATGTTGCGAGGTCATTTAAATCCCTTCCTTGGCATTTAACGGCTATTGGGCAGAGCACCCTTGAAAGCTAGAAGCGAAGACCATCGGTAAGCATTCTCAGCGATCCCGTGACTAAGACTTTCAGTCCTGAGCGGTATCACTCGACCTGCAAATCCAGATGCGATGGTCCTCAGCGCGGCATCGTCCAAACTAGGAAGATACACACTCTGCCAGTGGTGATCAAGAATCCGTGAGTCGGAGTCCGCCATACCCACCTTCTGCAACTCCCCCAACAGACGGTCAATGACGGGATACGAGTAGCTCACCTCCGGATGAAATGCGGCGGCAATGATCCTCTTTGTCGGATCACTCTCAAAGGTGCTCGAAAAGTCCGTTACATCATGAACGTACTTCAATTGCGAATCGTTCACAAAGATGCACTCGCGTACTTTGACACTTCGGCAATTTGAGATGAGTACATGCGCAGCGGGTCTGGGGTGAAGTGACTCCGCCACCTCAACACTCCCTCGGATTCCTCGGTAGGCAGGAATTTTCGTACCGTGAGTGATAATCACTTTCTTGGCGAACACGATTCCGTCACTCAGCGTTACACGCACCAGTTCCTCCTCCTCGCACGATAGTTCTAGGACTTTCGTTTGAAGCCGGATTTGCACTCGCGACATTTCGATCATTGATTGCAGTCGAGCAATGAAACTAGGGGAACCTCCAGCAAAGTAAAAGGAACCCTTTCCTGGAGCGCCGGCCAACAAGCTCCGCACGCGTCCAAGCATTGACTCACGACGATTTGCTAACGAAAAGAATGCGGAAGCCGGAGAGTCGTAAGGGGTCATAAAGCGACGCCGCCCCACGGATAGGGCTCGAAACTTCCCGGCTGTCCTTACAACTGGGACCGCTATAACCTCGTTTAAAAAGGTCACTGCAGTTTCACTGGGCAGCAAGTAATGAACAGCATTCTCCACCTCGGAATAGCCGAAAAGTGATATGGAGCTCCAAGCCCCTCCTATGACATGGGCATCATCAACCATCAAGACGGAACGACCCTGAAGGCTTTCGTTCAGCGCTTCCAATAAGGGAATTGGACCAGTTCCGATGAAGAGGCAATCTACTTGCTCAACGTCTAACTCGTTAGTCATCGAAGTTCGACCACTCTAGAGCAGAGATTGGCAAGAGTGGGTTATCCCCGAGAACGTTCGTTCGGATGTTCAAAGACTTTCCACTGCCTCTGCAAAACTCAGATAGCGAGCTCCAGATATTGGGGGTGTAGCCGTTCTGTTGCATGTAGGAACGACTCAACAGACCGTGCAGCGACAATTCCGAGTAGAGCTCTTCGCATGGTTCAAAGTTGACCACGTTGCTGGGATTCAGATTGTCAAGGAATTCCCAAGTCGCCCTTCTTAGTTCCGGCTGATAATGGAGGGCGTAGGAGGTGAAAATCAACGCCCCGGGCGGAATAGCCAACTCTGTCGACGCATCTTGCCCAAGGTCAACATGCCCGACGATGAGATCCACGTCTATGCTGCCGGCACATCGTTTGATAAGATTGCATCCCGCATCTGTCAATTCGCCGGCAAATGCGGGCATGTCCCTGAAGGCAGGCAACTGACGTAAGCGCAGGATTTTGGATCCGAACCCGGCGCCTAACTCAACCAGGCAACTCGCCTTGGCCGCGTGCCCCGAAAGCACCTCGTAATACCACTCGACGTGAAGATCAAGCACTTGGCTCGCAGTCCCTATGAAGAACCCAGCGTCCATCCAAAACGGCTGCAAGACTGACGAGTCCGAGTGAAAATCCTCTAGCGCCTCAATTGTGACGTTGCTCATACTCGCACTTCTGCGCTCAATTTCCCCCCAGCGATCATGCTGAAATTCACGCCAAACCTCGTCTGGGGTTTTCACTCTCCTGTCTTGTCCATTCCAACCGACCAAAGTGCTTGGACTGTTCGAGTAGAGGGGTAGTTCGTCGAGAGCAAACTGTGCAAACGCACCACTCTTGCGAGCTCGGTCGAGAACTGGATAGACAGGCTGTACGGACTCAAGATTCATTTGCGGACCAATCACACCATCTGTGTAGCAGGGCTATGAAATGTCTGTTGTCTTGCGGGGGTCGACCAAGTTGAGTGTATCGAGGAATTTGGCCAGCTCGCCCCTCGACGGCGTGCATCTGGATATTGCGGTTGGCGGGAGCCAGTGTTCCGCTACCGCGTGAGCCACTGCTCCGTGGTTGGCTGAGCCACTACGGCGCTGCCGTTCGCGCTCAGTCGATCTGGCTAGAGTGCTTGCGCATTGAGGTTTATCGAAGATCTGTTAAAAACCTTCGATACACCCCACGTTTCGGCGGGGTTCGTCTCGTTGGGTGTTCGGGTGTCGCGGAATTCAATGGCGTTGACGAAGAAGGCGCAGGAAACAACTCGATATGGCTGCGGTGCCCGAATGGTCCAAGGGAGTCAGAAGATTCCGGTTGGTCGCATCCATGGGCGCGTTAAAGTCCCTAGCGCATAACTCCAAGTAACGGCAGGTGGCGAACGCTACTTTCGGAAGTACCACCAGCCGAAAGGAACGTTCGCCATGATCAAGTATCCCCGTCTGACCTTGCCACTGCGTGAGGTCATCGAGAACATGCACGCCGACGGGTACGTCCAAGAGGCCATCGCCGCGGCGGTCGGTGTTGATCAGTCCACGGTCTGCCGGGAACTGCGTCGCCGTCCCGGGGCCTACGCCGCCCGTCCGTGCCGTGCCCAGGGCGCAGTCACGGTCGAGGAGCCCCACGACAGTCCCGCTGCTCGACAGCAATGCCGAACTGCGCCGGCACTTGACCAATGAGATGCGCAACAAGTACTCGATCGCGCAGGCGCTGAGACGCATCGCGGCCAAGCACCCGCACCTGCCGACGATCAGCCCGCAGGCCGTCTACGACTGGCTCTACGCCGGCGACACCCACGACAGGAAGCTCATCCGAAGCCTCATGACCAGGCCCCGGACCCGGCGGCAGCCGAGGGCGAAAACTGACTGCGGCAGGGGAAGAATCAAGGACATGACGAGTATCGACGAGCGTCCAGCCGGAGCAAACGACCGCACCGAACTCGGCCATTGGGCAGGCGACCTCATCATCGGCAAGGGCGGCCGAACCGCGGTCGCCACCCTCGTCGAACGAGTCACCCGAATCACCATCCACATCAAGGTCTCCACGCGGCGCAGCGCCGACGCCGTGGCCGCCATCGCCC
>CAINMH010000109.1 GCA_903850745.1 uncultured bacterium | reverse complement strand
TAGAACGGGTGGGTTCGCGTTCTCCAAAACCGTTGAAGGTTTCACCTTCACTGTTCCCAAGGTTGCTCAAACACTCACCGACGCTAATGGCAAGGTCGTGTTGTCGGGCTTCACTAATGGGCAGCCTCGGGTGGATGTGTCATATGACGATGGCATCATCACCCAGGCAAAGTCCGTTGTTCTCCGCAATGCCGAGACGATCGTTCAACTCGACTACATGCCATGGGTTGAAGTGTCCGCGGATTCCCTTGCCGCTGGTTTGGGTGCTGCGGTAACCATTCCGGTCGAAGTAGCTACCGGAGACGCCGAAATCGCGAGTCGAAGCCGTCTGGCACGCGCTAACCAAGGCATCAAAGTCACCGTCCTTCCTCCAGCAGGGGCAGGCAAAGGCACGTGCAAGGCCACGTTGAGTGCTGCAACGAACAGGGCCGGCAAAGCCTCGTTGACAGTGTGTGCGACCAAGTCCGGTGTCTACCGCTTCAAGACCGAAGGTGCTGCGGCAGTCGATGGGGTCCTGATCAAGGTCAAGGGCGCAGCTCCCATGTCGCCCACTGCAGTCACCGTGCGTTCTTTGAGCGTGGGCACCGTGAAAGCGTCATGGAATCCACCCGCCTACGGCGGTGGCTTCACCATCACCAATTACGTGATCACTGCCACCGCGAAGGGCAAGCCCACCGTCACCAAGACCGTCGCGGGAACGGTGAAAAGCGTCAGCCTCACCGGTCTGGCTAATGCGACTAAGTACACGGTGAAAATCCAGGCGAAGACGGTCAAGGGACTCAGCGACCCCTACACCATTGTCGTTCCTGTCGCGTAAGACTGGCGGGGTGCTAACGCGATAGTGCGTCTTGAAGGCGAGCGATGGGTGCAGAGATGCCCCATCGCTCGCTTAGTTTGGCGAGCACATCTGCATCTTTGACCCTTTGTCGCTTGGCGACTTCGAAGGCAGAGATATCTAGATCGCGCACGACGGTCACCACGCGAACAGCGCGCTCGATGTAGTCAGCCGAGTCGACAATCGAACCGCGGACCTTCGGCGTGATCTTCGAAGTCGGGTCAGCCGCAGCTTGCTGGATACCCGGCAGATCGCCGTGTTCGGCGAGCAACTTGGCTGCCGTCTTTTCACCCACCCCGGGCACCCCGGGGAGTCCATCAGATGGGTCACCCTTCATGACTGCGAAGTCCACATACTGATCGGCTCGAATGCCGAAGCGGGCGAAGACTGCTGAGGGGTCGTACGGGTCGATCTTGCCCGGAGCGCCGGTATAGAGCAGGGTCACCCGATCGTTGACTAGTTGCATAAGGTCGCGGTCGCCGGATACGACCGACACAGGGCCGTCGTACTGGGATGCCAGTGAGCCAATCACGTCATCAGCTTCGAAACCTTCAACACCCGCCACGGCGACTCCCAGAGCCCGCAGGACGGCCTCAAGCAACGGGACCTGGGGAGAGAGGGTGTCTGGGGTTTCCTCGCCTGAGCCGTCGCCCTCCTGCGCCAGGCGGTGGGTCTTGTAGGAGGGCAGCAGGTCCACGCGCCACTGCGGGCGCCAGTCGAGGTCCCAGCAGCACGCGATGGCGTCGGGGGAGCGGTCGTCGATCAACCGAGCAAGGGTGTCGAGAAATCCCCGCACCGCGTTGACCGGCTCACCTTGAGGAGACGTCATGGACTCAGGGAGGGCATAAAAGGCGCGGTAGTACAGCGACGCGCTGTCGAGAACTAGGAGACCGGGCACCGCGACATCCTGCCTCATCCGGCGATACCGTGGCGGCATGCAGCCCGAAGACATCCAACTCCGCCTAGACCGCGCCCAGCAGGGCCTGCGCGCCCGTGGCCTCGATGCTCTCTTGGTCACCCCAGGGCCCGACCTGCGCTACCTCGTGGGCTACGACGCGGTGCCCTTGGAGCGCCTGACCTGTCTGGTCATCCCGGCCCAGGGGCAGATCCGCATGGTCGTACCGCGCCTCGAGGAACCAGCCGCCCGTGCGAGCCACGCTGGGGGAGCCAACATCGAGATCCACACCTGGGGCGAGCTTGACGATCCGTTCGCGCTTACCGCCCGACTGGTGGGCTCTGTCTCTCGCATTGCCGTCGACGACCGCATGTGGGCGGAGAAGGTTCTCAACCTCCGTGGCGCGATGCACGGGGTGGAACAGGTCGCCGGTGGGCTTGTGATGCGCGAACTTCGTCAGCGCAAAGGCCCCGACGAGATCGCGCACCTACTAGAAGCCGGGGCTGCGATTGATCGAGTGCACGCGCAGGTGCCGGGGCTGCTGCGCGCAGGGCGCACAGAACACGAGGTCGCCCGGGACATTGCTGAGCTGATCATCGTTGAAGGGCACGTCAGCGTCGACTTCGTGATCGTGGCTGCAGGTCCTAACGGCGCAAGCCCGCACCATGAGGCAAGTGATCGGGTGTTGGTCGCGGGGGAGCCGATCGTCATCGACATCGGTGGCACCATGCCGAGTGGTTACACCTCCGACGAAACGCGGATGTATTGCATCGGCGAACCTCCTGCGGATTTCGCCACCTACTACGAGGTGCTGTTCGCCGCGCAGGCTGCCGCAGTCACTCATGTGCGTCCCGGCGTCACCTGCGAAAGCATCGACGCAGTGGCTCGGGGAGTGATTACGGATGCCGGATACGGCGACTACTTCGTGCATCGCACCGGACACGGGATCGGCATGGAGACACACGAGCATCCCTACATCGTCGCGGGCAACACGCTCGCGCTAGAGCCAGGCATGGCCTTCAGCATCGAGCCGGGGATCTACCTGCCCGGCCGCCACGGTGCCCGGATCGAGGACATCATCATTTGTGGCGACGAAGGGGCGGTCGTAGTCAACCATCGCCCACGCGAACTCGTGATCGCCTAAGCATGCTCACTGCGCCACTCTCCCCGCGTCTGCATGCGGTGATCCGCATTGCACTGGCGGTTGTGGGTGGCTTGTCGCTGCTCTATGCGTTTCCGCCATACGGTCAGTGGTGGATCGCCCCATT
>CAINMH010000108.1 GCA_903850745.1 uncultured bacterium | reverse complement strand
GGCCCCTAGCTAGAACACTAGGTTGATAGGCCGGAGGTGGAAGCGTGGCAACACGTGCAGCTGACCGGTACTAATAGGCCGAGGACTTGCCACACTCTTAGATTTTGCATCGCGTCCACTGTGCGGTTCCCGAGTTACGGTCGGGAACTGTTAACTCAATAGAGTTTCGGCGGCCATAGCGAAGGGGAAACGCCCGGTTCCATTCCGAACCCGGAAGCTAAGCCCTTCAGCGCCGATGGTACTGCGCGGGTGACTGCGTGGGAGAGTAGGACGCCGCCGGACATACTTCACTTAGGGGACACCAGCACGGTGTCCCCTAAGTTTTTTATAGGAGGATTTTGTCATGGAGAAGCCACGTTCAGGTGGGTCGAGCGACCGTCGGTCGTCCGGCAAGCCTGCGAGCTCGAGAGGTTCGTCCTCGTCGCCTAGATCCTCCGCCGGTAAGCCCGGCAGTCGTCCAACCTCTAAGCCCACGGGCAAGCCTGGCTCGAAGCCGGCTGCTCGCGGCTCATCTGATCGTCCACGCTCGGATCGTCCGGATCGTCCGTCTGCTCCTCGTAGTGGCGGCGCCTCGCGTGGGGATCGCCCCTCGGGTGGTCGCAGCTATTCAGATCGACCGGATCGTTCGACCTCTGATCGTCCACGCTCGGATCGTCCGTCGTCGGATCGTCCGTCGTCGGATCGTCCGCGTTCGGATCGGCCAGATCGTCCGTCTGCGCCTCGTAGTGGTGGTGCGCCTCGTGGTGATCGTCCCTCGGGTGGTCGCAGTTATTCGGATCGTCCGTCGTCTGATCGTCCACGCTCGGATCGTCCACGCTCGGATCGTCCACGTTCGGATCGGCCGTCTGCTCCTCGTGGTGATCGTCCTTCGGGTGGTCGCAGTTATTCGGATCGGCCGTCGTCGGATCGTCCACGTTCGGATCGTCCACGCTCGGATCGTCCGCGTTCGGATCGGCCGTCTGCTCCTCGTGGTGATCGTCCTTCGGGTGGTCGCAGTTATTCGGATCGTCCGTCGTCTGATCGTCCGCGTTCGGATCGTTCATCTGATTCGCGTGGTGGCGCGCCCCGCGGTGATCGTCCTTCGGGTGGTCGCAGTTATTCGGATCGGCCGTCGTCTGATCGCCCACGTTCGGATCGTTCATCTGATTCGCGTGGTGGCGCTTCTCGCGGTGATCGGCCGTCGTCCGATCGCCCACGCTCGGATCGACCAGATCGTCCGTCTGCGCCTCGTAGTGGTGGCGCGCCTCGTGGTGATCGTCCATCCGCGCCACGTAGTTTCTCGGATCGACCAAGTTCACCGGCTGGAAGCTCTGGCAATTGGTCTGATCGGCAGACATCGGATCGTCCGCGCAGTGATCGTCCAAGCAGCGATCGGTCGAGTGCTCCTCGGGACCGCAGCGCACGGGGCGGATCTGATCGGCCACGCTCGTCAAGTCCACGCGGTGAAGCACCACTGGAGCCACGTTTCATCGGTGGTTCGCGCCGTACCGAGGCACGTGATCCCAAGTTGCCCGACGATGTTCTGCCCACTGACTTAGACCGAGGCATTCGCAAGGAACTCGATTCACTTCCGATGGCAGCAGCCGAAGATGTAGCCCGTCACCTGGTGATGGCTGGCCGCGTCATGGACGATGATCCGCAGACTGCGTTGCTTCATGCGCGTGCGGCGCGTCGTCGTGCGGGCCGCGTTGCTGCAGTGCGCGAAGCCGTTGGTATCGCTGCATATTTGTGTGGAGAGTGGACAGAGGCGCTTTCGGAATTGCGTGCGGTGCGCCGTATGACCGGAGCCAATGAGGTTGTCCCCATGCTGGCAGATTGTGAGCGCGCACTGGGTCGCCCCGAGCGCGCACTGGACCTTCTGGCAGGTGTGACCGGAACGATCGCTAACGATCTTGCGATCGAGTTGCTTCTCGTACAAGCAGGTGCGCGATCAGACTTAGGTCAGGACGCCGCAGCGTTGGCGCTGCTTCGTGGTCCGGCGGAGAAGGCAAAGGGTAAAGGTTCGCATGTGGCACGTTTGCGCTATGCGTATGCCGACATTCTCCTTGATGGCGGAGATACCGCAGGCGCCGCGGTCTGGTTTGCTCGGGCGCTTGATGCAGACGTGGATTCCGTCACGGATGCTGCCGAACGAGTTGAAGACTTGCTCGGTGTCGTCTACGAGGACCTTGATGAGGGCGAAGACGAAGAGTCAGTGGAGGGTGAATCGCCTAGCGCGTGACGCCAGCAGCATCGCCGCTTGTCGACCCTGGTCCTTCGACCTTGTCGAGCCAGCGACTGATTCCTGCGACATTCGCGGCGGTGGATGCGAGTTCCTCAAACTTCAACACGACGTCTGCGTCATCGTGGAATGCCGGCAGGCGTACCTGTGATTGCTCGATGACCATCGCAACGGCGTGATCGAGGTCGAAGTTGCGATCACGTGCTTCACGGACCATTTCTACCCACAGATGCAGCTCCTCGATGGAGCGGTCCAACGTGAGTGACACATCATCGACGGGCCCATAGTGGCTAAACAGCAAGCGAGTCGGAAGTGCGGTGCGCATTCGCTCGATGGACGCGATAGCTAGGTCGAGGTCGAAATCTGGTGGGGGAGTGGATGGCCGTACGTCTTGTGTTTCAGGCACGTAGATGCCAGCCGCGTCCCCTGTGTATAGATCTCCCGTGACAGAGTCGACCAAGCCGATGTGATGCGAGGCGTGGCCCGGAGCGTGAAACGCTTCAAGAGAGCGCCCCGCACCAAGATCGATGTGCCCGATATCGCCGAGGGCAACAATGCGTTCGGCGGGGGTGGGCAGCAAATCTCCAAAGAGTCGGTCCATCGCTGGTCCGAAGACTCTCCTAGCGCTTTGCACAAGTTTGGTGGGGTCGGCGAGGTGTCGTGCGCCCTTCTCATGCACGACAACTTGGCTATTGGGATACATAGCCGCGATGTCACCGGCTCCGCCTGCATGATCAAGGTGAATGTGAGTCACAACAACCGTTGCAAGATCTGCTGCCTCAATTCCGAGGTAGCTCAAGCATTCTTGGACTCGTGGTGCCGACTTGGCTGTGCCCGTCTCGATCAAACAGGGCCGGTCGCCTCGAATCACATAGCCTGCGGTTATGCCGGAATAGCCACCCATGCGGGTGTCGATGGCGAAGACGTCTTGGCCGAGGTCGACTACGCCGTCCACAGGCAGTCCTCTTTTCGCTCGCTATCCACAGGTTCCCTGCTGGGGGTTCCACTTCCGTTGGTCATATCGCATCGTAGGTGAACCCGAAGCAGAGGAGCACACATGTCTGTTCTTTCCATCAACGAAGTGCGACTGGTAGGTCGAGTCTCGGGAGTTGCGCAAGCCACTCTCCCCAGCGGCGACGAAATCGTGACCTTTCGGGTGGTGACCGACCGACTCGCAAGTCAACGAGGCCCATCTGGTCGCGTCATGGTCGACACCCTCGACTGTGTTGCCTTCTCGGCGGCCGTGCGGCGCAAGGTTCTTTCTTTGGCCGATGGCGACTGGGTTGAAGCTGCAGGGGCACTTCGCCGTAGGTTCTGGCGCGGAGCGTCGGGGGCCTCTTCACGTACTGAGGTGGAAGTCCGTCGTGTGACTAGAGCGCGAGCGTGATCGGTGCATGACACCATGGCCACGTGGAATCAGTCGAAGGCGCTCCCATGGGTACCCCCTATGACTGGTTTCGGAGTGCTGAGGAACTCCTTGCGAGGGGGGATGCGTCTGCTGCGGCAGTTCTTCTCGAGCATGTGGTGCGCGAGGAACCATCCGCCCGATCAGCACGGGAGTCTCTTGCGCGGGCCTACTTCGACTCAGGGCACTTTGTCGAAGCACGTGAAGTTTTTCGCCGACTTGTGGAAGACGGCCCCGATGATGACTACGCGCACTACGGCTATGGATTGGCGCTGTGGCGCGGGGGTGACTTCGTGAGGTCCGAAGAGCACCTCGCTATGGCCTGCGCCATGCGACCCGAGCGCAAGGATTACGTCAATGCGTTGCGGCAAGTGCGAGCGACCCTGAGAGCGCGAGCGGAGGGTGCAGATGCCTAAATACTTCTCAGCAAGTCCAGCCCCCGTTGATGTGTTCGATGTTGCCCTCCTTGATCTCGATGGAGTGGTCTACATCGGGGAAAACGCAGTTCCGCACGCAGCAGAGTCTCTAGCTCAGGGCCGTACTCTCGGATTGGGACTGGCCTACGTGACAAACAATGCGTCACGCCCACCCAGTGTGGTTGCGGAACATCTGCGTGAGCTGGGCATTCCTGCAAGAGATGAGGATGTCGTCACATCGGCCCAGGCCGGTGCGCGCGTCATGGCCGGGCTGTTGCCGCAGGGGAGTCCGGTGCTGGCTGTGGGAGGGCTCGGAGTCGATGTGGCATTGGCCGAACGAGGTCTAGTGCCGGTGCGATCGCGTTCTCAGGGACCGATGGCCGTTATGCAGGGCTTCGGTAAGGAAACGGCGTGGACGCACTTGGCCGATGCTGCTTTCGTACTTGCAACTGGCGCGCCTTGGGTCGCAACGAACATGGACTTCACGCTTCCCACCCCTGATGGACGTGCGCCGGGCAATGGCGCCTTCGTCGGAGTGCTCGTCACTGTCACCGGACGCACCCCCGATGCGATTGCCGGTAAACCGGAGCGACCTCTGGTTGATGAGTCCATTCTGCGCACCGGTGCCCAACGCCCGGTGATGGTGGGGGATCGCCTCGATACCGATATTGAGGCCGCTAGACGGGCTGGGATCCCATCGCTTCTCGTCCTCACCGGAGTCACCCATGCCGAGGACCTTCTGGCGGCTCCTCCGCAGCGGCGGCCAGACCTGCTCAGTGCTGATCTCCGTGGACTGCTGCACGAGCACCCGGAGGTTCTGACCTCATCCGAGACGGCTGTGTGCCGTTCTGCTCGGGCCTACATTGACCGCAGAGCCCTCGTTCTGGAGGGCCCCGATGAGACTCTGGCGGACGTCGAAGACCTGTGGCGGGTGGCTGCGGTGCTGGCTTGGTCACACTCCGTGGAGGTAGAAGCGGCAGTCACCCGCATGCGCACCTCCCTTCGGGCATTACTGTGAGGGCTACACATCAGGAGGGTGTTCATGCTTGAGGAACTGAAGCCGTATCTCGACATGGCTAATGGCTTGACAGAGGTCACCCGGCAGCGGGCAACTGAGGTTGCCAAGGCGCTGATTGCTCAGGGCATGGCGCTCAGTGCCAAAGGCGAGGCGTCCGATAAAGACGTACGCGATGTGGCCGACGAGGTTCTCACCTCGGTCAAGGCCAACCGCGAGTTCCTCCTCGATTTGGTGCGGACCGAGGTGCAGAAGGCGACTGGCGCCATGGGCTTCGTGCACACGGACGAACTCGACTCTCTCCGTCGCCACATCGAGCGGCTCGAACGTCAGGTGACCACCGTCAAGGCGCAGTTAGCTGAACTTGCGAAGGCAGCCGAGGCGGCCGAGGCAGATGAGCCGAAGCCCAAGGCGAAAAAGAAAGCCGAGCCGAAGAAGAAGTCCGCGAAGGCGAGCGCGTAATGACTGATCCTGATGCCCGCGTGGCAGCGGCCATTGCACGACTTGATGAGTTGTCCGAACTTCCTGTCGTTGAGCATGTAGATATCTATGCAGATGTGCACGAGCGGCTTTCCTCAGCGCTGTCCGATGTGACCACGGACTGATTCGTGTCCCGGCGTCGCCTGGATGCAGAACTCGTACGCCGGAACCTCGTGCGTTCGCGTGAGCATGCTCGCGAGGTGATTGAGGCTGGGCACGTGACCATTCGCGGAACGGTCGCGATCAAGCCCGCAACCATGGTGGACGCTGCAGAAGCCGTAGAGATCACCGCTCCTGTTGTTGATGATTACGTTTCCCGCGGAGCGCACAAACTCATCGGGGCACTAGATGGACTTGGCGTGGTGGTTTCGGGTAGGAAAGCCCTAGACGCCGGGGCTTCGACGGGTGGCTTCACGCAGGTCCTGCTTGAGCGCGGGGCTGAGCATGTCATCGCTGTTGACGTTGGCTATGGCCAACTCGCCTGGGTGTTGCAGAGCGACCCGCGTGTCACTGTGCTTGATCGTGTCAATGTGCGCGCACTCATGCCGGAGCAACTTGATTACCGCCCTGAAGTCATTGTCGCAGACCTGAGTTTTATCTCCCTTGCCCTGGTCCTTCCGGCCTTGGTTGCGTGTGCTGATCCGGCTGCAGACATGCTGGTCATGGTCAAGCCCCAGTTCGAAGTGGGGCGCGAAATGGTCGGGAGCGGCGGGGTTGTGCGCGAACCGACGCTGCGGCGCTCCGCAGTCCGTAGGATTAGTGATGTGGCAGCGACGATCGGATGGGGCACTGTGGGGTCTGTCGCGAGCCCGCTGCCGGGTCCGAGCGGCAATGTCGAATACTTCTTGCATCTCCGTCATGGCTTCGAAGCCATTGCCGATGACGTTCTGGATCGAGTTATTGCGGAGGGACCGTCATGACCGAGCGTTCTGTGTTGCTTGTGGCGCATGCAACGCGTCCGGAAGCCCAGGCAGTCGCTCGTGAGGTGGTCGCGGGCCTAGTCGCTGCCGGCATCGAGGTACGCGCAACCGACTCTGATGCTGCCGAACTTCAGATCGACGAGTTGCATGCGGTGCCGGGTGATGAACATGCGGCCGACGACACAGAGATCGTCGTCGTGCTCGGAGGTGACGGCACCATTTTGCGCGGTGCCGAACGCGCACGCTTCGCCGATGTTCCTCTCCTGGGCGTCAACCTGGGCCGTGTCGGATTCCTTGCCGAAGCTGAGCGTGACGAAGCCGCGCGCCTAGTCACAGCGATTGTCGAACGTACCTGGACGGAAGAAACGCGTGTTGCCCTAGACGTGCGGTTGTTCAGCGATGGGCATGAGACCACTCGCACCTGGGCGCTCAACGAGATCAGCGTCGAGAAGCAGTCGCGGGCACGAATGATCGAAGTCCGTGTGGAGATCGACGGTCGGCCGCTGTCTCGTTGGGGTTGTGATGGTCTTGTGTGTGCGACACCTACGGGATCGACTGCATACGCTTTTTCGGCGGGCGGACCAGTCGTGTGGCCGGACGTCGAAGCGTTGCTGGTCGTGCCGCTGAGTGCACATGCCTTGTTCGCTCGACCGCTCGTTGTCGCCCCGACAAGTGTCATTGCTTTCGACTTGTCGCCAGCATCCGACCCGGCGCTCGTCTGCGCTGATGGGCGACGCACTTTGGAACTGGCCCCCGGTTCTCGCGTCGAGGTACGTCGACATTCGCAGCCCGTACGTCTAGCGCGTCTACATCTCGCGCCGTTTACCGATCGCCTCGTTGCCAAATTCAACCTCTCGGTTGAGGGCTGGCGTGGAAGGACCGACCCCGAGTGATCGAAGAACTGCGCATCCGCGGAGTCGGAGTCATTGAGGAGGCGACGCTTCCGCTCGGACCGGGGCTTACTGTCCTGACTGGGGAGACGGGCGCAGGCAAGACCATGGTTCTCAGCGGAATTGGTCTGTTGTTGGGCCGCCGGGCAGATCCTGCTCTCGTGCGCACCGGTATGGATCGCGCGCTCGTGGAAGGCATCTTGTCGGTACCGCGCGCAGATCTACTCGCGAAGTGGGAGGACCTCGGAATTGAGGATGGACAACTCATCGTCGGACGCTCGATTACGGCCGAAGGGCGTAGCCGAGCATTTCTTGGCGGTCGTTCCGTCCCTGTAGCGACCCTGGCTGAAGTCACCGCGGAATTGGTCGCGGTGCACGGGCAGTCCGATCAACAAAGACTGACGCAGCCGGCACGGCAGAGCGACTTGCTCGACACATTCGCGGGCGTTGATGTTCTTGCGCTAAGAGATGAATTCAGTGCAGCGTACGATCAGCTCGCTGCAATTTCCCGTGAGATCGCGGATTTGCGGGTTGGCGGACGCGAGCGTGAACTAGAGATGGAGACTCTCGCACGTGCACTTGCGGAGATAGATTCTGCGCACGTTGTGGCCGGTGAAGAACGTGACCTTGATGTCAATCGAGCGCGACTCGCAAATATGAGTTCACTGCGCGACGCTGTCACTGAAGCACAAAAGTGTCTCGGTGGCACTGACTCCGTTGATGGCGATGATGTTCTCGCGATGCTGGACACCGCAGCAAAGGCGTTGGAGCGCGTGCGC
>CAINMH010000107.1 GCA_903850745.1 uncultured bacterium | reverse complement strand
GGATGTTGATTTGTCCCCAGGAATAACGACTTTTCTTGGTTCCAATGGGCAGGGCAAGACCAACCTTGTTGAGTCAATTGTGTACGTGGCAACGCACAGTAGCCATCGAGTAGCTAGTGATTCACCGCTTGTTGCCAATGGTGCTACTCAGGCGACCATCGGTGTTGAGGTTGCGCGCGATGATCGAAGTGTGACTGTAGAGATTGAGATCAATCCTGGGCGATCTAATCGTGCACGCGTCAACCGATCACCGGTCACGCGGACGCGTGATGCACTAGGAATCCTGCGAGTGGTTGTCTTCGCACCTGAAGACCTGTCCATGGTCAAAGGTGATCCTGCTGAGCGACGAGCATTTCTGGACGACTTGCTGGTTCAACGCACACCGCGGCTCGCTGGAGTGCGGTCTGACTACGACAAAGTACTCAAGCAGCGCAACGCGCTGCTGAAATCTGCGCAATCTGCTCGCCGTGCGAACGCAAGCGCTATCGATGGCACATTGGAAGTGTGGGATGGCCAACTCGCTCGTTTTGGTTCTGAGATAACTGCAGCGCGGCTTGAACTCATAGATGCACTTCGCCCACGCGTGGTGGAGGCGTACGAAGGTATTGCCGCGGGCCGCGGGCCGGTCAAAATTGACTATGCGTCATCGTGGCTTGACGACGTTGATGTCGACCGCACCGGCATTGAGCAACAACTCCTCGAAGCGGTTGCGTCTCGTCGACGCGAGGAACTAGATCGCGGCATCACGGTGGTGGGTCCTCATCGTGATGACTTAGCGCTCCGATTACGAGACAACCCAGTGCGTGGCTATGCATCTCACGGAGAAGCGTGGTCCACGGCACTGGCGATGCGATTGGCAGCATTTGACCTGTTGCGTTCAGACGGTGACGACCCCATCTTGATTCTTGATGATGTATTCGCTGAACTCGACTCATCACGTCGTGCGCAACTAGCTGATGCCGTGGCCGGTGCGGGTCAGGTGCTCATCACGGCTGCTGTGGCCGACGATGTACCTGCAGGTCTTATTGGTGAGAGCTTTACTGTGCACGAAGGGCGGGTGACCCGTGGCTGATCAGGATCCAGGTGGACCGGACCTCGCTGCCATCAGTCTCTCGCGAGCTCGGGCCAGTCGTAGAGCACAACCACAGCGGCGCACGACCCCACGAAGCTCTGGGTCTGGACCCGACGAGCGGGATCCACAACTGTTGAGCAGTGCCCTGGACCGACTCTTGGTGGAGCGCGGCTGGGAGCAGGCGGCGGCGGGGGGCAGCCTGGAGTCTCGCTGGGCTGAGATCGTGGGGGCCGATGTGGCCGCTCACGTCGTGTGTGAGTCGTTTACGGCTGGAGACGGGGATCAACCCGGTGAATTGGTCCTGCGCGCCGACTCGACGGCTTGGGCGACCCAGATGCGCCTGCTCCAGGGCCAGGTCCACTCCCGCATCGAAGACGCCATCGGGCGTGGTGTTGTCGGCCGAATCCGGATTTTGGGCCCTTCTGCGCCGAGTTGGCGGGCCGGTCAGCGTCGAGTGCCGGGCCGTGGCCCTCGCGACACTTACGGGTAGCCGTCGCCTATCTCTGGAGTAGCCCAGCAAGGGGGATTTCGGGCATCTAAGCGGCTCCCGGGCCCAAACCCGGTACAGGAACCTACACCTGGGGGGGTCATTAGCCCGGCGGCGTCCACAGGCCGTGTTGTGCCGAACCTAAGTCGCCCCGAACGGGTAGACTGCTCCTGAACTTCCCACGGCATCTTTGTCTATCCGAGAGGTACACCTTGACCTACGACGCCGGTGCGATTCAGGTCCTTGAGGGCCTTGACGCAGTGCGCAAGCGCCCGGGCATGTACATCGGTTCAACCGGTGAGCGCGGGCTGCACCACCTCGTCTACGAGGTGGTCGACAACTCCGTTGATGAGGCCATGGCTGGCTACGCCACGGACATTTCCATCGTTCTACAGGCCGATGGTGGCGTTCGTGTCAGCGATAACGGTCGCGGCATCCCCGTCGACATGCATCCCACCGAGCACAAGCCAGCTGTTGAGGTCGTACTCACGGTCCTGCACGCCGGCGGCAAATTCGGTGGTGGGGGCTACTCCGTTTCGGGTGGGCTCCATGGCGTCGGTGTGTCCGTTGTCAATGCGCTGTCCACAAAACTCGAGGTTGAGATCAGTCGCGACGGTTACGTCTGGCGGCAGACGTATGTCTATGGAGCAGCGTCCACACCGTTGGTGAAAGGTGAGGCGACAGACAAGACGGGCACGGTGCTTACGTTTTGGGCCGATGGTGGCATCTTCGAAACTACCCACTATGACTTCGAGACTTTGACGCGTCGCTTTCAGGAGATGGCGTTCCTTAATCGTGGTCTTGGCATCACGATCACTGACGACCGTGCGATCACAGCCGTGCTCGACGATGAAGAACCCGCACGTCGTAGCGTGTCGTACCGCTACGAAGGTGGCATCACTGACTTCGTCAAGCACCTCAATGCTTCCAAGGGTGCTGCGCACCACTCAATCATTGATCTTGCGGCTGAGGACGTCGAGCGTTTGCTCTCCGTAGAGATCTCTATGCAGTGGAACACCGGTTTTGCTGAGTCGGTCTACACCTTCGCTAACACGATCAACACCACCGAAGGTGGCACGCACGAAGAAGGCTTCCGTGCAGCATTGACAACTCTGGTCAATAAGTTCGCTCGCGAGTGGGGCATCTTGAAGGAGAAGGACGTCAATCTCTCCGGTGAAGACGTTCGTGAAGGTCTCACGGCGATCGTCAGCGTCAAGCTTGGCGAGCCACAGTTCGAGGGGCAGACCAAAACCAAGTTGGGCAACACCGAAATGAAGGCATACGTGCAGAAGGCGGTCAACGACCAACTATCTGCCTGGTTCGAAAAGAACCCCGGTGAAGGCAAAGAAATCGCACGCAAGTCGGTCTTCGCTGCAACCGCGCGTCTCGCTGCTCGTAAAGCTCGTGATCTTGCCCGCAATCGCAAGGGCCTCCTCGGTGGCGCCGGCATGCCGGGCAAACTAATCGACTGCTCATCACGCGAACCCGAAGAGTGCGAAGTCTTCATTGTGGAGGGCGACTCTGCAGGCGGTTCTGCGCGACAGGGTCGTGATCCACGAACACAGGCAATCCTGCCGATCCGCGGCAAGATCCTTAACGTCGAAAAGGCTCGCATCGACAAGGTACTTGCTAATACTGAAGTTCAGGCACTTGTCTCTGCTTTCGGCACT
>CAINMH010000106.1 GCA_903850745.1 uncultured bacterium | reverse complement strand
TGTTGCTGCCGGGCTGGTGGGCATGACGATCGTAGGTTTGCCTGACAAAGCGGTGGGGGAGTCCCGCGACCGGGCCCGCACCGCTGTCGTGAACAGTGGACTTGAGTGGCCACAACGCAAAATCACCATCGCGCTGCTACCCACGGACCTGCACAAGCGCGGTTCTGGGCTGGATCTCTCCGTTGCTGTCGCCGTCCTTGCCGCAACTGAACAGATTCCGGCCACGGCGGCAGAGGCATGCGTGGTGATGGGGGAACTTGGACTGGATGGACGCGTCCGTCCGGTGCGTGGGGTGGTGTCGGCGGCGATTGCGGCACACCGTGCGGGCATCGCGCGACTCGTGGTGCCGAGAGGCAATTCAGCTGAAGCTTCGCTGGTGCCTGGTCTTGAAGTTGTCCCGGTCGACTCACTCCTGCACCTCGTACACGTACTTCGCGGCATCACCCCACCCGAAGCCGTTCCCGAGGTGCAGCGACAAGGGCAGTCTCTCCATCTGCCAGACCTCTCAGATGTACGCGGTCAATCCGAAGCGCGTTGGGCGCTTGAAGTGGCGGCCGCGGGTGGACACCATCTGGCGATGATCGGCATGCCTGGTGTTGGCAAGACGCTGCTTGCCGAGCGCCTACCAGGCATCCTTCCGCCGTTGGATACCGAAGAAGCTTTGGAGGTCACCTCGATTCGATCAGCTTTCGGCTTATTGCCAGAGGACGCCGGTTTGGTCGATCGACCGCCATTCGAGGCACCTCATCACTCTGCCAGCGAAGTTGCCCTCGTCGGGGGTGGCGCTGGTTCGCGCATTCGTGCGGGGTTGGTGACGCTTGCCCATCATGGAGTGCTATTTCTTGACGAAGCGCCAGAATTTGATCGTGCTGCCCTAGAGGCGCTGCGGCAATCACTCGAATCTGGTGTCGCTGTTGTCGCACGATCAGGATTTAGCGTGAGGTTGCCGGCGCGGTTCCAGTTGCTCATTGCAGCCAACCCATGTCCATGCGGATTCGGTTTGGGGCGTGGCGATCGGTGTACCTGTTCGTCGCTCGCGAGACGACGCTATGCGCATAAGTTGTCGGGTCCGTTGCTCGATCGCATCGACCTGCGCGTCGAGCTTGAGCAGTCGGGTGACTTGATCGGTGAACCCGCAGAATCCTCAGCGGTTGTCGCTGATCGCGTGCGGCTTGCTCGTGAACGCGCAGCCCACCGTTGGCAGGCAATGCCCTGGACGCTTAATGCTCACGTTCCGCCGGCTGCGCTGCGCAGCACCTTTCCGCCGACCCCATCGGCGTGGCGCCTCTTGCGTGGTGCGGTGCGCGAACGAACCGTCAGCCAACGCGGCGCCGATCGCGTCCTTCGTGTTGCGTGGACACTCGCAGATCTTGCCGGAACGGCTGTGCCTGGAGACGACGAAGTGGCCGCGGCATTGGCCGTTCGATCCACTGCACCGGGGTGGGCAGCATGAACGATCTTGATGTGCGTGCACGGGTGCTGCTTTCACGACTCAGTGAGCCAGTCGATGCTCACCTCAACCGCCGCGTCAATGAAATCGGAGCGACGGAAACAGCAGCTGAACTCGTCGCAGGTACTTCGCCGCTGCGCAATGCGGAGTCTCTGCGGATTCAACTTGACCGTCACGACCCAGAGCGCATGGTGGACGCAGATCTTGCATCCGCTGAACGAGTCGGGGCTCGTGTCATCACCCCGGGGACAGCTGCTTGGCCCACGCAGCTTGATCAACTCGGTGAACGTGCACCGATTCTGCTGTGGGTCCTTGGTTCTGGCGATCTGCGGCTACTGGCTTTGCGGTCAGTTGCGGTGGTGGGTGCTCGAGCAGCTACGTCATATGGCGAAACAGTGGCTCGGCATTGGTCAGCTGATTTCGTGACACATGGTTGGACCGTAGTGTCGGGTGGAGCTTTCGGCATTGACGCGGCGGCACACCGAGGGGCACTGGCCGCCGGGGGTACCACGGTGTGCGTCTTGGCAAGTGGTGTCGACGTGCCCTATCCGCGATCACATGACCTGCTTCTGGCTCAGATCGCAGAGAACGGCCTCGTGGTGAGCGAATCCCCGCCAGGTAGCTCGGCGATGCGGCAACGCTTCCTGACCCGGAATCGCCTAATCGCTGCGATCTCACGCGCAACTGTTGTCGTTGAGGCTGCGCTGCGATCCGGTGCCCGTAGTACTGCTGGAGAGGCGGCCGAACTTGCGCGCCCGGTATTCGCTGTTCCTGGCCCGGTCACCTCGGTGAGTTCGGCTGGCTGTCACGCCCTCATTCGCCAACACGCTGCCGAACTGGTGGCCGGCTCCGACGATGTGCTCTCGCTTCTGGATCCGCTCAGCGTTGCTGCACCCGTCGATCATGAGCCGGCACGTGTTGACGACGGTCTCGCCACCCGAGAAGCCCGCGTGCTTGATGCCGTGCCTCTGCGTAAGCCGGCTTCTATGACTGCGCTGGTACGCACGGCTGGACTCACTCCCACTGAGGTTGTGGCTGCCCTGGGGCACCTGCAATCTCGGGGTCTCGTGCGGCGTGCGCCGGATGGTTGGGTCAAACAGGCACGCCAAGAATCCGTGCCTGCGTGATCTTGAGCCAGTCTGCGGCCACCATGGGGGAGTGAGCGCGGAAGAGTCACTCGACCTGCCGATCGCCTGGGAGCAGGCGCTGGCTGGCTTCGTTGTGCATTTGCGAGATGAGCGTGGTCGCAGCGCCCATACCGTGCGCGCCTACTCGACGGACGTGCGTGACCTTTTGCAGCATGCGCGACAGTCAGGATGCGTGGACTTGAGCAACATCGATTTGGCGGAACTTCGTGCGTGGCTCGCGGACCAGAACTCGGCAGGTCATGCGCGTACGTCACTGGCTCGTCGGGCCGCCGCAGCGCGATCGTTCACGTCGTGGTTGCGTCGTCGAGGGTTGATTGCGATCGACCCTGGGACCCGATTGTCGAGTCCACGTCCACACCGGCATCTTCCGGAGGTTCTCACGGCGGCCGAAGCAGAGACGATGCTCGACAACGCGGCTGTCCGCGCGGACGATGGTGATCCGCAAACTGCTCGCGACAGAGCCATGCTCGAACTTCTTTACGCTGGTGGCATCCGGGTCTCCGAACTTTGCGGGCTCGATATTGGAGACATCGACAAGTCCCGACGTGTCATGAGAGTGCGAGGTAAGGGCGACAAGGAACGCATGGTGCCGTTTGGAGTTCCAGCAGCAAAGGCGCTGCAAGAGTGGCTCAACGCGCGCACTCAATTGCTTTCGCCCGCCAGCGAGAATGCGCTCTTTCTGGGAGCACGTGGTGGTCGGATCGATCCGCGTCGCGTGCGATCAGTTGTACACGAACTCATTGCGTCTGTGCCGGGCGCTCCGGATATCGCACCGCATGGCCTTCGACATTCTGCTGCGACCCACGTGCTCGAAGGCGGCGCTGACCTTCGAATGGTGCAGGAACTGCTCGGGCATTCCAGTCTCGCCTCTACCCAGATTTACACGCACGTGTCCGTCGAGCGGCTGAGATCAACTTTTGAGCAGGCGCATCCACGCGCATAGGCCTAAAGCGGTTTGAGCACTATGCGACGCAGCAGGCGCATGGGATCGAAGTAACTGCTCCCGCGCTTGAGACCCCAATGTAGGCAGCGGCAGTGACCGCCGGCGGCAGCGATCTGGCCGATGACCTCGCCTGCGAAAACCTGCTCGCCCACCGACACGATGGAGTCGACTGGCTCGTAAGTCGTACGAAGGCCGCCATGATCAATGCTCACGACCCCCCGGCCAGCCAGATCTCCGGCGTAAACGACGCGGCCCGCGCCGGCCGCGAGGACCCACGAACCTGCGGAGGCAGCCAGATCAACGCCACGGTGGCCGGGGTCCCAGTTGGCGGCACCGGGGGCGAACGGAGCCGAGACTCGAAGGGTGCCATCGAGGGGCGCTCGCCATCGCGCTGCCTCAGCCGGGATCGCCATGAGGAGGCTGAGAAGGGCGATGATGGGCACGAGAATGAATCGGGTTCGGCGCATCTGGGCAGGTTGCCCGGTCGCGGGAGCAGGAACAAGGTCTTCGACCCGCCCTGTGGATGAAGCACTGCCCCTCGCCCCGTACACTCCTCCTTGGACCAGATGGCCTCGGCCGGACGGTTACATCGCACGACCTTCGCGGGCTCCGGTCCGCCCGACACGTTCCAGAGGTCCCGCGTCCTAGCGGGTGGAAGGTGCGGTGGTCGTCAGGAGGCTCTCCCCAGCCGGGGCGAGCTTATTAACCTATGAATGGAGTACGTCATGGCCGTTGTGACCATGCGTCAGCTGCTCGAGAGCGGCGTTCACTTCGGGCACCAGACCCGTCGTTGGAACCCGAAGATGAAGCGCTTCATCATCACCGAGCGCAATGGCATCTACATAATCGACCTGCAGCAGTCGCTGTCCTACATCGATCGCGCCTACGAGTTCGTGAAGGAGACCGTCGCACATGGCGGCTCGATCATGTTCGTTGGCACGAAGAAGCAGGCGCAGGAGCCAGTTGCCCAGCAGGCAGCGCGAGTCGGGATGCCCTACGTCAACCAGCGTTGGCTCGGCGGCATGCTCACCAACTTCAACACCGTCTACAAGCGTCTTCAGCGCATGAAGGAACTTGAGCAGATCGACTTCACGAACGTTGCGGCTTCCGGACTGACCAAGAAGGAACTCCTCGTTCTCGAGCGTGAGAAGGACAAGCTCACGCGCACCCTCGGCGGTCTTCGCGACATGCACAAGGTGCCGAGTATTGTCTGGGTCGTCGACACCAAGAAGGAGCACATCGCCGTCGGCGAGGCTCGCAAGTTGGGCATCCCCGTCATCGCGATCCTCGACACCAACTGTGATCCCGATGAGGTCGACTTCCCGATCCCGGGCAACGACGACGCAATTCGTTCCGTTGCCCTGCTCACGCGCGTCATCGCCGATGCGGTTGCCGAGGGTCTAATGGCTCGCGCTAGCCGCGCAACCGGTGAGGTTGCCGTTGCTGAGGTCATCGAGCCGCTCGCCGAGTGGGAGCAAGAGCTCCTTGCTGGCGCTGGTGAGGTTGTTGTGCCCGTTGAGGACGCCGCACCCGCCGCTGAGTGACAACTTTTTTCGTACGCCTGCGCAATTGCGCACATTGAGAGGGATTCATGGCTGAGTTCACTGCTGCCGACGTCAAGAAGCTTCGTGACTTGACCGGCGCCGGAATGATGGACTGCAAGAACGCATTGACAGATGCAGATGGCGATCACGACCAAGCGGTCGAGCTCCTTCGCATCTCGGGTGCAGCTAAGGCTGCTAAGCGCGGAGCGGAGCGTGAGACGTCTAATGGCATCGTCGCCAATGACGCCAATGCGCTCATCGAGTTGCTGTGCGAGACCGACTTCGTAGCGAAGTCCGCGGACTTCCAGGCATTGGCCACCGCCATCGCTGTGGCAGCCAATTCCGCGCAGGTCGGCGACCAGGCAGGTGTGCTCGCGTTGAGCCTCCCGCAGGGCGGCACTGTTGCTGAGGCAATTGCGGGCATCGCGGCTGTCATCGGCGAGAAAATTGAGCTGGGTCGTACTGCTGTGCTCCCCGCTCCAGTCTCGGTCTACATGCACCGTCGTGCATCTGACCTGCCCCCGCAGGTCGGCGTTATGGTCGCCTACCAGGGCAGCGAGGAAGCCGCTCGTGGCACCGCGATGCAAGCAGCGGCCATGAAGCCGCTGTATGTCTCGCGCGATGAGGTCCCCGCGGACGTCATTGAGACCGAACGTCGGGTAGCCGAGGCAAAGGCGATCGAGGATGGCAAGCCCGAGGCTGCGCTACCCAAGATCATCGAAGGTCGCGTGGGTGCCTACTTCAAGGACTACTGCCTGCTTGAGCAGGATTCGGTCACAGACCCGAAGAAGAATGTGGCCGCAGTGCTGAAGGATGCGGGCACCACAGTGACCGCATTCGTCCGGTTCGACGTAGGACAGGGCTGACGTAAGGCAGACTTGGAGCGTACGAACTGCGGGGTCGCACGGACGACAGAGGGAGACTGCATGAGTGCACCAGCGAAGTGGTCTGCTGCTCCTGAGGGCGGCTGGCCGCGGGTTCTGCTGAAGCTCTCTGGCGAAGCATTTGCCGGCGGGGGTGGGCTAGGCGTCGATCCCGATGTCGTGCAATCCATCGCGAGTCAAATAGCGGCTGTCGTTCGTTCTGGTACCGAAGTTGCCGTCGTCATAGGCGGCGGCAATTACTTCCGTGGCGCTCAGTTGTCCGAGCGAGGCATGGACCGCGCGCGGGCCGATTACATCGGCATGCTCGGGACAGTCATGAACTGCCTAGCGCTGCAAGACTTCCTCGATCATCAGGGTGTCGACACGCGCGTGCAAACTGCTATCACCATGGGGCAAGTGGCGGAGCCATACATCCCGCGACGTGCCGTGCGCCACTTAGAGAAGGGCCGAGTGGTTATCTTCGGCGCCGGACTTGGTGCGCCGTACTTCTCGACGGACACTACGGCTGCACAGCGTGCACTCGAAATCGGCGCGCAGGTCGTCTTGATGGCGAAGGGCGTCGATGGTGTCTATGACTCTGATCCGCGCACAAATCCCGATGCAAAGCGCTTTGATGAACTCACGCACAGCGCAGTGCTCAACCTCGGGCTGAAAGTCGCGGATGCCACTTCGATCAGTTTGTGCGGTGAAAACAACCTCCCGATCGTCGTCTTTAACCTGCTCGTCGACGGCAACATTGCTCGCGCAGTTCGCGGAGATCGCATCGGTACGTTTATCAATACAGCCAAGGGAGCCTGACATGAGCGACCAGACCGACGAGATCCTGCTTGAGGCCGAGGACAAAATGGACAAGGCCATCGCCATCGCCAGAGAAGACTTCGCGACGGTGCGCACTGGTCGTGCGACTCCGACAATCTTCAACAAGATCGTGGTGGACTACTACGGCACCTACACGCCGATACAGCAGTTGGCATCGTTTCAGAGCCCCGAAGCACGCATGATCATCGTCAGCCCTTATGACAAGGGCGCCTCCGCGGCCATCGAGAAGGCGATCCGCGATAGCGACCTCGGAGTTAATCCAACCTCCGATGGCAGTGTTATTCGCGTGGTGTTGCCGCAGCTCACCGAAGAGCGCCGTAAGGAATACATCAAGCTGGCCAAGCACAAGGCCGAAGAAGCGCGAATCTCGATGCGCAATATCCGCCGTCACGCTAAAGAGAGCCTCGACAAGCTCCAAAAAGATGGTGATGTCGGCGAGGACGAGGTACGCCGTGCGGAAAAGGCTCTCGATGATCTCACGCATAAGCACGTGGAAACCATCGACGAAGTTCTCAAGCACAAGGAAGCCGAACTCCTCGAGGTCTGACAGGTGACGACCCCGGAGCCGGAGTCCGCGAAACCCACGTCGCGTGCTGGCCGTAATCTCCCAGCCGCCATCGGGGTGGGCGTCGGCATCGGCATCGTCGTCATCATCAGCCTGTTCACGTGGCGGCCGCTCTTTGTTGGCGTCGTTATTCTCGCGATCGGCATGGGCGTTCATGAGCTGATCAAGGCTGGTGCATCGCGCGACATCGCGATGACTCGTGTGCCGCTGTATGCCGCTGCAGTCGTGAGTCCTGTGGTCGCCTATATCTGGGGCATCACAGCTATCACGGTCACGTTCGGCGTGACTGTCGTACTGATTTTCATGTGGCGAATTCGAAGTGGCACGCCAGGTTACGTACGAGACGTGACGGCCAGTGTGTTTGTAGCCGCCTACCTGCCGTTCATGGCGGGCTTCGTCATGGTGATGTTTGCCGCTGATAATGGGCCGAGTCGAATCCTCGCCTATGTGCTTTTGACAATTCTTGCCGATATTGGTGGCTATGCGGTCGGTTCACTGATCGGTCGACATCCCTTGGCCCCAAAGATCAGCCCCAAGAAATCCTGGGAAGGGTTTGGCGGCTCACTTGTAGTGCAGGCTATTGGCGGTGTCCTGCTGTTTGTTTTCCTGCTTAACGGTCTTTGGTGGCAAGGACTTATCGCGGGCGTGGTGCTGGCGGTCACTGCGATGGCGGGTGATTTGGCGGAGAGTGCAATCAAGCGGGATCTCGGTGTGAAAGATATGGGTGCAGTGCTGCCTGGTCACGGTGGTGCGATGGATCGGCTTGATTCACTCGTGCCCAATGCCTTTGTCGCGTGGGGCCTCTTCACACTCTTCCTTGGCACCGGTATCTCGTAGGTATCGGATGAAACCAGGAGAGCTTGTCCTCACTGCACCTCGCGCCAAGAAGCCACCTCAGCATATTTCTGATCTCGGTCACGATCAACGTCGCGAAGTAGCGTCAAGTCTTGGGCTGCCAGCGTTCCGAGCCGATCAAATGTCACGACACTGGTTCGGCCGACTTGAGGACGACCCGTCGACGTGGACCGACATCCCGCTCGCTGCTCGCGAGGCCCTGACAGCCGCACTACTCCCCACCTTGCTGGTCCCGGTTCGCTCGATCGACTGCGATGGTGGCGAGACGATCAAGACCGTATGGAAGCTCTTCGACGGAGCTCTCGTTGAGAGTGTGCTGATGCGATACCCGGATCGAGTCACCATGTGTGTCTCCTCGCAAGCGGGCTGCGGCATGAATTGCCCTTTCTGCGCGACCGGTCAAGGCGGATTGACACGCAATATGTCGACTGCCGAAATCGTCGAGCAGGTACTTGCAGGGGCTCGTTCACTCGCGCGCGATGAGATTGTTGGTGGGCCTGGCCGCGTCAACAACGTCGTGTTTATGGGTATGGGCGAACCACTTGCTAACTACAACGCGGTCATCGGAGCCGTACGTCGGCTCACGGCGAAATCCCCGGAAGGGATGGGGTTGTCGGCTAGAGGTATCACCATGTCGACCGTTGGCCTCGTACCGCGAATCCACGAGCTAGCCGATGAGGGGATCCCGGTCACGTTGGCAGTCTCGCTCCATGCCCCAGATGATGAACTTCGCGACACGCTGGTGCCGATAAACACGCGTTACAAGGTGGGCGAGGTCCTTGAGGCCGCGTGGTCCTACGCCCGGAAGACTCACCGTCGCGTCAGCATCGAATACGCACTGATTAAGGACATCAACGATCAGGCGTGGCGTGCGGACCTACTGGGCAAACTCCTCAAAGGCCGGTTGGTGCACGTCAACCTCATCCCGCTCAACCCAACACCGGGGTCACAGTGGACTGCTTCTCGCAAGTCAGACGAGCGCGAATTTGTCCGCCGGCTTGAGGCTCATGGAGTGGCAGTGACTGTGCGTGACACTCGTGGCCGCGAGATTGACGGTGCGTGCGGCCAACTCGCAGCAAAGTCGGTATGAGGCTCGGACGCATTCCGCTAATCTCGCTCTATGAGACGACACGCTGAAGAGCGGCGGAGAAGCCTAGAGAGCCCGGTCGAGTTCTGGACCGAGGCTGCCGCCCTGATTGATTGGGACGTTTTCCCGAGCACGGTCCTCGACACGTCTAAGGCGCCCTTGTATTCGTGGTTTCCCGATGGGCGTCTCAACACCTGCTTCAATGCGCTCGATCGGCATGTTGCAGCAGGTCACGGCGAGCGTATTGCGATCATTCATGACAGCCCAGTGACGGGCAGCGTGTCGACACTCACCTATGCGGCGTTGCTCAATCGAGTGGCACATTTCGCTGGCGCTCTCCGGGAGCAAGGAGTGGGCGTAGGCGACCGAGTTCTCATCTACATGCCGATGGTCCCCGAGGCGGCAATCGCGATGTTGGCCTGTGCGCGACTTGGAGCGGTGCATTCTGTGGTCTTCGGCGGATTCGCTGCGCCTGAGTTGGCTGCTCGCATCGACGATGCGAGCCCGAAGGTCCTCGTCACGGCGTCAGGCGGCATTGAGCCAACGCACCTCGTGCACTACCGCCCGATGGTGACCGAAGCTATTTCTCTAGCAGCTCACAAACCCGACGCATGCATCGTGTTACATCGACCGCAGTTCGAGTCTGAGTTGGGACCGAAGGACATTGATTGGGCGACTGCTGAGGCGGCCGCGACACCTGCCGAGGCTGTCCCCGTGAAGGCAACGGATCCGCTGTACATCCTTTATACGTCCGGCACTACGGGAAAACCTAAGGGCGTGGTACGTGATAACGGTGGTCATGCTGTTTCTCTTGCGTGGTCGCTGGCGCATGTCTACGGAGTACGTCCAGGAGACGTGTGGTGGTCGGCGTCCGATGTCGGCTGGGTCGTAGGACATTCCTACATCGTGTACGCGCCACTCATCTGTGGAGTGACAACCGTGATGTACGAAGGCAAGCCAGTGGGCACGCCCGATGCTGGAGCATTCTGGCGAGTTATGGCCCAGCACCGCGTCAATGCGATGTTTACGGCGCCTACCGCGATTCGAGTGATCCGCAAGGAAGATCCGGAGGCGAAGTTGCTTGCGGACTATGACATTTCTGCATTGCGTACGCTGTTCCTCGCGGGAGAACGCCTCGATCCGGAGACCTATCACTGGGCCACGGGCCACTTAGGCGTCCCAGTCGTAGACAACTGGTGGCAGACGGAGACGGGGTGGCCAGTGGCGGCCAATCCACGCGGTCTCGAACCGTTACCTATAAAGCCCGGATCGCCATCGGTAATCATGCCCGGCTATGACGTACGCATTGTGGACGAGAACGCAGTTGAGGTTCCCACAGGTGCTGAAGGCAATATCGTGATTCGCCTTCCTCTACCACCTGGAACGATGCCGACGGTGTGGGGCGATGACGAACGCTTTGTTTCTGCCTACCTCACCGCATTCCCCGGGTACTACGCGACTGGCGATGGTGGCTACTTGGACGAAGATGGCTACATCTTCGTGATGGGTCGTACTGATGACGTGATCAATGTCGCCGGTCACCGGTTAACGACGGGAGCCATGGAAGCGGTGGTAGCCCGCCATCCAGTAGTAGCAGAGTGCGCGGTAATCGGCGTACGGGATTCGATCAAGGGCCAGATTCCGCGGGCGTTCGTGGTGGTGAAGACCGGGGTGCAGGCTGACCCGATGCTTCTCCGCGATGAGGTGGTGCAACTCGTACGCGACGAGATCGGACCCGTTGCGGCGCTGAAGTCAGTGGTTGTTGTTCCAGCTCTACCCAAGACCCGTTCTGGCAAGATCCTGCGGCGATCGATGCGTGCCATCGCTGAAGGTCGAGATGAGCCAGTGCCGTCCACTATTGAAGATCCGCGTGTACTTGAGACTCTTAAGCCCTTGCTGCAGGGTGACTGACGTCAGCGAAAGGCTGATATCCCCGTAAGTACCTGGCCGATGATCAGGGTGTGCATCTCGTTTGTGCCCTCGTAGGTGAACACCGATTCGAGGTTGTTCATGTGTCGGATGATCGGGTATTCGAGTGAAATGCCGTTGCCGCCGAGGATGCTGCGACACTCTCGGGCGATAGCGAGGGACTCGCGGGCATTGTTGAGTTTGCCCAGACTGATCTGCTCCGGCGTAACCCGATGCTCGTCCTTAAGTCGACCCAAGTGCAAGGCGAGCAGCATGCCTTTGCCGAGTTCGAGGGCCATGTCGACGAGCTTCTTTTGAGTCAGCTGAAAACCGGCAATAGGTCGATCGAACTGTTCGCGATTGATCGCGTAGGCGGTTGCCGACTCAAGGCAATCGCGGGCCGCACCTAGAGCGCCGAACGCGATACCGAATCGGGCCTCGTTCAAGCACGAGAGTGGACCCTTCATCCCTCGTACGCCGGGCAGCATCGCATCACCGGGCAATCGCATCGAGGTGAATACAAGTTCGGATGTGATTGAGGCGCGCAACGACATTTTCTTATGAATGAGATTCGCTTGGAAACCAGGAGTAGACGTGGGTGCGACGAATCCTCGAATGCCGTCTTCGGTCTGTGCCCACACTATGGAGACATCTGCCACATTGCCGTTTGTGATCCAGATCTTCGAGCCGTCAATGACCCAGTCATCCCCGTCGCGCCTCGCAGTGGTGCGCATTCCAGAAGGGTTCGAGCCGAAATCGGGCTCGGTGAGACCGAAGCAGCCGATTGCCTCTCCGGTCGCCATCCGGGGCAACCACTCAAGACGTTGTTCTTCTGATCCGAAGGCGTGAATGGCGTACATGGCCAGTGAACCCTGCACGCTCATGAGGCTACGCAGGCCGGAATCACCCGCTTCGATCTCCAGTGCGGCAAGGCCGTAGGCCACCCCCGACATGCCGGCGCAGCCGTAGCCTTCTAGGTGCATGCCTAGCATGCCCAACTTGCCGAGTTCGAGAGCTAGTTCGCGAGCGGGCAGCGTCCCTTCTTCGAACCAGTCGGCCACGTAGGGGCGGATCTGGTCGTCAACGAAATTTCGCACGACACCTTGGATCGCTCGCTCTTCCTCGCTGAGGAGATGATCAATGGAGAAGAGAGTGAATACGTCTTGCACCTGCATGGTCATTGAGACCTCCTCAACTGAGAATAGCAACCTCAGTGGCCGAGGAAGCGTGACATCACAGTGGCCGCTCGTGAAGGTCGGCCCGTGTGCCGTTCTGAAACATCGGCTCGCGTCATGACTGCGCGGCCAGCATTTGTGGCAAGCCATCGCAACGGCTCAGGCTCCCATTTGGGTGAGCGATGTCCTACCCACGGCAGTTCGGTGAGCGGAGTGGTGCGACCGGTGATGAGGTCAGCCAAGGTCCGGCCAGCAAGATTGGATGTGCCGACACCGTCACCCACGTAACCGCCCGCCCACGCCATGCCGTTGGAGTCGAGACCACATGAGGCAAACCAATCTCGCGGAATTCCGAGTGGTCCGCCCCATGTGTGTGTGACAGCGACATCTTCAAGGGTGGGGAAAAGTTCGACCAATGTGTGCCAGATCGCCGCGTGCGTCGCGGGATCGCGGTCAAATGAGTTTTCGATGCGCGAACCAAAGTGATAAGGCGCGCCTCGTCCGCCAAAGGCGATGCGGCCATCAGCGGTGCGCTGCCCGTAGATGACCAGATGTCGCCCATCGGAAAAGGTTTCCCGAGCACCAATACCGATCTGGCTCCACAGAGTTTCGGTGAGTGGTTCGGTGGCAAGCATCAACGAATAGATGGGTACGAGATTGCGGCGATAACCGTTGATGTTGCCGGTATAGCCTTCGGTTGCTCGAACGACATAGGGTGCGCGTACTACGCCGCGAGTTGTGCGGACAGTGCCTGGTTCAATCGATCTCGCTTCAGTGCCTTCGTAAATCGTCGCCCCCATCCGCTCGACAACGTCGGCGAGACCACGCACAAGTTTGGCGGGCTGAATTGCGGCGCAATGTGGGGTGTAGAGACCGCCGAGAACGTCAGTCGCCCCCACTCGTTCATGCGCCTCGTCGCCACCCAACCACGCGGTATCCGTAAATCCCCAGTCGTGGTCGTCGGCGACCTCCGCTCGCAGACGCGTCTGTTGCAATGCCGTCCGAGCGAGCATCAGAGTCCCACCCTTAGCCCAGTCGATGTCGAGACCTTCCGCCGCAGCGACAGCTCCCACTTCATCGACGGTGGCATTCATCGCTTGCCGCATTGCTATAGCGGCCGCACGCGACGATTGACGAGCAATCGAAGTGAGGCTTGCGGGGAACAACGCCGAGCACCAGCCGCCATTGCGACCGCTGGCCCCAAACCCCGCAAACTCCTTCTCCACGATGGCGATGTTCAGATCAGGACGACTGCGGAGCAGGTAGTAGGCGGTCCATAACCCGGTGTATCCGGCACCAACAATGACGACGTCTGCACGCAGATCGCCTCCGAGAGCTGGCCGTTGTGTAGTCGCAGGGAGACTGTCCCACCAGAAGGAGATGCGCTTCGGGTCGATCATCGGCTCATTTTCCGCACATGTTCAGGAACGTCAATGTCAGGGTCAAGGTCTGCCATGGGAACCGGCTCTCCGAAAGACTCTCGAATGGGTAGCACCCCAGCCCATACGGGCCAGTTGTGATCCTCGACGGGCTCATCCGAACCACCGGTACGGATCTTCACACTGCATTCATCCAGTGCTAGCGACAGCACCAGCGTGGCCGCGAGTTCCTTACGTGTGACGGGACGAAGTGAATCCCAGCGACCGGGGAGTAGATGATCTGTGATCACACGGAGGGCGTCTGTCTTGTCTGAGTCCGGGACGACGCTACAACTACCAAGAACCATCACACTTCGATAATTCATGCTCGACTCGAAGGCACTACGTGCGAGTACCAGCCCGTCAAGCAAAGTCACTGTGAGACAGGTGGGTTGCCCATCAGCGAGTGTCGTAAACAGGCGCGAGCCACTCGAGCCATGAAAGAGGACCCGCGCTTCACTTCTGGCATAGGCGACTGGAACCACGTAGGGGAGTCCGCCATCGAGCACCGAAACATGAGCAACAAGTCCGGCGTCAAGAACGTCGTACAGCTTCTGCTGCTCAGTTATCGCGAGTTCGGGAAGACGACGAATCCTGGTGCGATCCGTAGACCCAGGGTCCGGCATGACTAAAGAATGGCCCAGGCGCGCGTGAGCACGTCACGCAGGATCTGTTCCATTGTGTCGAAGTGCGACTGGTCCATCGTGAGCGTGGGCGCGAGCTGAATGACCGGATCTCCGCGGTCATCGGCCCGACAGTAGAGACCCGCTTCGAAGAGTTCCTTCGACAAGAACCCGCGAAGCAGGCGTTCTGCTTCGTCGTCGTTGAACGTCTCTTTCGTGATCTTGTCCTTGACGAGTTCGATGCCGTAGAAGTAGCCCATGCCACGCACGTCACCGACGATTGGGAGGTCGTGCAGTTTGGAGATGGTGTCGAAGAATGGGCCCTCGTTCTTTCGAACGTGTTCCATAATGCCGTCGCGCTCATAGATATCCAGTGCAGCCAAGGCAACGGCTGATGAGACTGGATGCCCCGCCCAGGTATAGCCGTGCAGGAACGTGTTGGTTCCGTGCCGGAAGGGTTCGAAGAGACGCTCGTTGACGATCATTGCGCCCAACGGTGCGTAGCCCGACGTCATGCCCTTCGCGCAAGTGATGATGTCGGGAGTGACTCCAAATCGACTCATCGAGAAGTAGTCACCAATGCGCCCAAATGCACAGATCGTCTCGTCAGCAACCATAAACACGTCGTACTGATCGCAGATCTCGCGCACTCGTTGCAGATAGCCAGGCGGCGGCACGAAACAACCACCGGAGTTCTGTACTGGCTCAAGGAAGACTGCGCACACTGTCTCTGGGCCTTCCATGATGATCGCCTCTTCAATGCGATCTGCAGCCCAGATGCCAAATCTTTCGTCGGCGGCGTCGTAGCCTTCGGGAAGCCGATAAGGATTGGTGTTGGGGACGCGAATACTGCCGGGCACCAATGGCTCGAAGAACTTCTTCGCGTCTGGAATGCCGGTCAAGCTCAATGCGCCCTGTGGTGTGCCGTGGTAAGCGACATAGCGACTGATTGCCTTGTGCTTCATGGGCTTGCCGACCAACTTGAAGTGCTGCTTGATGGCCTTCCAAGCGCTCTCGATCGCTTCGCCACCGCTGCTAGTGAAGAACACTCGATTGAGATCTCCGGGGGCAAGGTCAACCAAGCGCTCAGCGAGCTCCACCGCGCGTGGGTGAGCGTAGGACCAGACCGGGAAGTACGCGAGTTCCTTCATCTGCTTAGCGGCGGCCTCAGCTAGTTCTTCGCGGCCGTGTCCAAGCTGGACGGTGAACAGGCTGGAGATGCCATCGAGATAGCGCTTGCCGCGATCATCGAAGAAGTACTCTCCTTCGCCGCGGACGATAATGGGGACCTGGCCGAGGCCGTCCTCGTAGACCGAATGTCGGGTGAAGTGCATCCAGAGGTTGTCTTGCGCACGGCGAGCCATGCCATCGTTGCCGGATGATGTGACGAGTTGCGGTGTTGTAGTCATCTTGTACCCCATGTGTAGATCTGTTTACGCAGCTTCAGGTAGACGAATGTCTCTGTGCTGCGGACGGCCGGAATGGCCCTGATCTTTCGGTTGATGATCTCCAAGAGATGGTCGTCGTCCTCGGCCACAACTTCGGCGAGAATGTCGAACCCGCCCGCGCAGATGATGACGTAATCGACCTCAGTCAACTTCGAGACTGAATCTGCTACGGCCTCCACGTCACCTTCGACATGGATGCCGATCATGGCTGCGCGAGGGAACCCGACCTGCAAGGGATCGGTGACGGCCACTACCTGCATGACTCCCGACTCAATGAGTCGTGAAACCCGTTGCCGAACTGCTGCCTCCGAAAGTCCGACGGCCTTGCCGATCGTGGCGTACGGGCGACGGCCGTCTTGCTGCAGCTGCTCGATGATCGCCTTGGAGACGTCATCGAGTTGCGGGGGAGTAGGACGGGTCCGAGCCATGCCCCCATCCTGCGGGAAACTGAACGCTCATGCAAGAAATCAGCGGTCAAACTCGCCGTAGACAACGAATATCGTGCTCTTTTTATAGTTTTGGTACGGAATGGACGGTTGGGACTAGTCTTTGGGGGGTCGGCCGAGTGGCCGTAAAGCGATCGGAGGGTTCCTCGTGCGTGTTCTGACCAACTTCATTAACGGTGAGCGAGTGGCCGCGGCCGATGGCCAGACCACGGACCTGATTAATCCTTCGACGGGTGAAGTGTTCGCCTCTGCGCCACTTTCGGGTGACGAAGATGTGAACCGCGCCTATGCCGCGGCTGAGGCAGCTTTCGTGGAGTGGGGCGACACGACGCCCGCCGAGCGTCAAAAGGCGCTCCTCACGATTGCTGACGCACTCGAAGCACATGGGGACGAACTCGTTGCGCTCGAGAGCGAAAACACCGGCAAGGCGATTGCGGTTACCACTTCGGAGGAGTTGCCTCCGATGATTGATCAAATCCGCTTCTTTGCCGGCGCTGCGCGTGTTCTTGAAGGCCGCGCCTCGGGCGAGTACATGAAGGGCTTCACGTCCATGATTCGCCGTGAGCCGATCGGTGTGGTGGGCCAGGTGACTCCTTGGAACTACCCCATGATGATGGCGGTCTGGAAGTTCGCGCCAGCGCTTGCTGCTGGCAACACTGTTGTGCTGAAGCCCAGTGACACAACGCCTGCGAGCACCGTCCGGATGGCGGAGATCATCGCGGAGTCCGGTGCTCTCCCACTCGGTGTTTTCAATGTGATCTGCGGTGGACGCGACACCGGGCGTGCTCTCGTCTCGCATCCCACGCCGCAAATGGTTGCCATCACTGGCTCGGTGCGTGCGGGTATGCAGGTTGCTGAAGCCGCCTCTGCCGATCTGAAGCGGGTACACCTCGAACTTGGTGGTAAGGCCCCCGTCGTGATCTTCGATGATGCCGATGTCGCCGCAGCTGCTGAGTGGCTTGCCGTGGCCGGGTATTTCAATGCCGGACAGGACTGCACCGCCGCTACTCGGGTTCTTGCCGCTCCGGGCATTTATGACGACTTCGTCGCCGCGCTGGCTGAGCAGGCTCGCAACACAGTGACCACATTTGCGGATGGTCCCGGCGGCGACGGGTTCGTTCCTCCTGTCAACAACGCAGGACAGCTCGATCGAGTGTTGGGCTTCTTGTCCCGCACTCCCGCGCATGCCGAGGTCGTGGCGGGTGGGTCACGCCAGGGGTCGGCGGGCTACTTCGTTGAGCCCACAGTCGTGGCCGGTCTGCGTCAGGACGACGAGATGAGCCAGAACGAGATTTTTGGGCCGGTCATGACCGTCCAAAAGTTTAGCGATGAGGCCGAGGCGCTTCGGTGGGCGAATGGCGTGAAGTACGGGCTGGCCTCATCCGTGTGGACCCGCGATTTCGGGCGAGCCATGCGGATGGCCAAGGGTCTGAATTTCGGCTGTGTATGGATCAATACCCACATCCCCATCGTGGCTGAGATGCCCCATGGCGGCTTCAAGCATTCCGGCTACGGCAAGGACCTGTCGATGTATGGCTTCGAGGACTACACCCGCATCAAGCACGTGATGGCGTCTCTGGATTAGGACCAACTCCCTCCTCACGGCTCTTGAGGTGGCATGATGGTGCCCGATTCACAATTTCCGATTAGGAGCTGGTACCCGCAAGTCTTTTCGAACTGGAGGATTTCATGTCCGAGCGTCCGCTCAGCCGTGAGGCGAAGGCACTCATTGCAATGTCCCGTACGTCTCTCTCGAGGCGGCGTATTCTCCAGGTCGCTGGCGTGGGTGGCGTAGCCGCTGTAGTCGCCGCTTGTGGCGCCGGCGGTGGCGACGGGAGTTCTTCCGCCGCAGCGCCCTCTCCGACGGTTACGGATAAGTCCGACACTGACAAGACTGTCGTGTGGTCCAACTGGCCGCTTTACATCGACGAAGATGACAGCGGTGGTCGCCCAAGTCTGGCTGCATTTGAAAAGCAGACTGGCATCACAGTGACCTATAACGACGACGTCAACGACAACAACGAGTTCTATGCCAAGGTGCGTACCCAGCTTGAGTCGGGACAGTCCATTGACCGCGACATTGTGACTCTGACCGACTGGATGGCCGCACTCTGGATCCGCAACGGCTACGTCCAAAAGCTCGATCGGGCTGTCCTGCCTAATGCTGCCAATTTGATCCCTCGACTCGCAGATGTTGCCTTCGACAAGCCGCGTGACTATTCGCTGCCGTGGCAGTCGGGCTTCGGCGCCCTCGGGTGGAATAAGGCCGCGCTCAAGTCCGTCCTGGGCACAGACACGATGACCTCCATCGACCAACTCTTCGACCCCAAGCTCAAAGGCAAGATCTCGGTGCTTTCGGAGATGCGAGACACGATGGGCATTCTCATCGCATGGCAGGGCAACGACCCGAGCAACTTCACGGAGGATCAGTTCAATCAAGCTCTTGATGCTCTTCAGAAGCAGATTGATTCAGGTCAGATTCGTCAGGTTGCGGGCAATGACTATGCCGGCGCGATGGAGAGCGGCGATGTGACTGCCGTCATCGGCTGGTCGGGTGACATGTTCCAACTCGGCCCTGACTTCGGTGTTGGGCTGCCAGAGACTGGCGGCATGTTGTGGACCGACAACATGATTATCCCCGCGTCGTCCGAGCACGCAAAAAACGCGTCGATTCTCATGAATTACTACTACGACCCGAAGGTCTCGGCCGAAGTGGCCGCTTACGTGCAGTACATCTGCCCGGTGGTCGGCGCCAAGGAAGAAATGGCCAAGATCGATCCGGCACTGGTGGACAATCAGTGGATTTTCCCAAGCGACGAGACCTTCGCGAAGTCATATGTATTCATGGAACTCACTCCGGAGCAGGATGAGAAATACCAGCGGGCGTTCCAGAAGGCGATTGGGAACTAGTAGTGAGCGAGCCGCGGCGCGCCACCCCGGTAGAGGACCTCAACCTTGTCAAGCTGTCCAAGATTTACGGTGGACTTGCCGCAGTCGATGACCTGACGCTCACCATCCCGGGCGGATCCTTCTTTGCACTTCTTGGTCCGTCGGGTTGTGGCAAGACCACCACGCTGCGGATGGTGGCCGGGCTGGAGAACCCCACTTCGGGGCAGATGTTCGTGGGTGCGCAGGAGATAACGGACCTCAAGGCATACAAGCGTCCGGTAAACACCGTCTTTCAGTCCTATGCGCTATTCCCGCACCTAGATATTTTCGAAAATGTGGCCTTCGGCCTGCGGCGGCGTGGTGTCAAAGACGTAACTGGCCCAGTAGAGCGAATGCTCGAGCTCGTCGAACTCACCTCAATGGCTCGTCGTAAGCCAGGGCAACTCTCAGGTGGGCAGCAACAGCGAGTTGCGGTTGCGCGTGCGCTGATAAATGAACCAGATGTGCTCCTGCTTGACGAACCTTTGGGCGCTCTAGACCTGAAGTTGCGTCGCCAGATGCAGATTGAACTCAAGCGCATTCAGGTCGAAGTGGGCACTACTTTTGTGCACGTTACCCACGACCAAGAAGAGGCCATGACTATGGCCGACACGATCGCGGTGATGAATCAGGGTCGGATTGAACAACTTGGTGCCCCCACACAAATTTACGAAAATCCCGCTACGGCATTCGTCGCCAACTTCCTCGGGCAGTGCAACCTCGTCCCGGGTCAGATCACTGGCGGCGATGGCGACAATGCTGTCCTCAGCGCTAACGGCTTTAACTTTTCTGTGCCAAGGTCGCGCATCCACGCCGCGGGCTCATCCGCAATTCTTGGTGTCCGGCCGGAGAAGATCACGATGTATTGGGCCGATGAGCCACTCCCAGCGGGTCACAACCGACTTGAGGGCACCGTGACCGATGTGTCGTTTACCGGCGTGTCGACCCAATATCTCGTCAAAGTGCCGTGGGGTCAGGAGCTCGTCGTCTTTGAGCAGAACCTCAGTCTTGAGGAACTCTCCCGTCGCGGCGAGCACGTACAGATCGGTTGGGCTCCTGGACACACCTTCGCCCTCGACGGCGCAGAGGACATTACCGCCGGAATGGGCTCACACGTGGTGGGAGCATGACCATCGCGGCCGCAGTCGGGCCGGCAAGGCGTCGAGCGCGGATCGCCTACCTACTGCTGCTGCCTGGCGTTGCCTGGCTCGCGATCTTCTTCATCATCCCGTTGATTTCACTGTTCTTCACATCACTGCAGGTTTCGACCGGATCGTCAGGCAAATACAAGGCTGGATTCAACTGGCGTAACTACGTCGAGGCATTGTCGGAGTACTGGGAGTTCTTTCTCCGAGCATTGATCTATGCGGGTATTGCCACGGTGCTCGCGCTTGTCATCGCGTATCCGCTTGCCTACTTCATCGCGCTCAAGGCCGGTCGCTGGCGTGCGCTCATGTTGGTCCTCGTAGTTGCGCCTTTCTTCGCGTCTTTCCTCTTGCGCACGTACGCGTGGAAGACGATCCTTGCCGACGATGCGGTGATCACTCAGACACTGAACGCGCTGCATTTGCTGCCGGATGGGCGCATTCTCAACACGTCAATAGCGGTTATCGCAGGCCTCACCTATAACTTCCTGCCGTTCATGATTCTGCCGTTGTACGCCGCGTTGGACAAGATTGATCCTCGGCTTATTGAGGCGGGAAGTGACCTTTATGCCTCTCCCTTCACGACCTTTCGCAAGGTGACGTGGCCGCTCTCTATGCCAGGTGTCGTGGCGGGCACGTTGTTGACATTCATTCCTGCAGCAGGTGACTACATCAATGCCGAACTGCTGGGGTCCACCAAGGACAAAATGATCGGCAATGCCATCCAGACGAACTTCATTGAGTTTCGTGACTACCCGATGGCGAGCGCATTGTCATTCATCCTGATGGCGTCGATCTTGATCATCGTCACTGTCTATATCCGTCGAGCAGGGACGGAGGAGTTGGTCTAATGGCGTGGCTGCGCAGCAAACTCCTCGGCATTGTTGCCGTTCTCGTACTCGTCTATCTCTTTGTGCCGATCGCTGTTGTCGCGGTCCTGTCCTTCAATGATCCGGAAGGCAAATTCAACATCTCGTGGAACGAGTTCTCGCTGAGCGCATGGGGCAACCTCTGCGGGGTCGCGGGCGTTTGTCAGTCTTTCATCCTCAGTATTGAGATTGCCCTCATTGCTACGCTGATCGCGACCGTATTTGGCACCATGATCGCTCTTGCTCTAGTGCGTTATCGCTTCCGTGGTCGAGGGGCAGCTAACTCCTTGATCTTTCTGCCCATGGCAACACCTGAGGTCGTCCTAGGTGCGAGCCTGCTTGCGCTGTATCTCAATCTAAGATTGCCGCTTGGCTTCTGGACAATCCTGATCGCACACATCATGTTCACGATTTCCTTCATCGTCGTTGCCGTCAAGGCTCGACTGCAAGGAATGGATCCGCGCCTTGAGGAAGCCGCGCAGGACCTCTATGCGAGTCCTTGGCAGACATTCAGATTTGTGACCTTCCCGCTCGTCTTGCCAGGCATCCTCGGCGCAGCGCTGCTGGGCTTCGCTTTGTCGTTTGACGACTTCATCATCAGCAACTTTGCCTCTGGCACCACGGTCACGTTCCCGATCTTCATTTGGGGCGCGGCGCAACGTGGTATCCCCGTGCAGGTCTATGCACTGGCCACGTTGGTATTCGCCTTGGCGCTGGTGGGCACAGTCGTTGGTCAGATTGTGTCCTCGCGTCGTCGACGAAAGCTCGCCGCTTCGTCCTAATCGGCGTAGTCTTGGGCCATGCTGTACGGCCGTTCAGTATCCACCGAGGCTCTCGGGCTGGTTGCTGACGTCCAGACAACCCCGTTTTGGCTCGACGATGCGCGTCGCCCTGAGCCGAGCCAACCCCTCCAGGGCGATGCCACTGCCGACCTCGTGATCGTCGGGGGAGGGTTCACCGGTCTATGGGCTGCCCTGCACGCGATTGAGCGCAACCCTCGACGCGACGTGTTGCTGATCGAGGGTGATCGCATCGCGAATGAAGCGACTGGCCGCAATGGCGGATTCGTCTCAGCATCCATCACGCATGGCCTCGCCAATGGTCATGGTCGCTGGCCCAATGAGATGCCCGAGCTATTGCGTCTGGGCAATGCAAACCTCGATGCTATTGAGGCCTTCATCATGAGGGAGGGCATCGACTGTGACTTCGTGCGCGATGGAGACTTAACCGTTGCGACTCAGGGTTATCAGGTGAAGATGCTGCAGGACCATGTGGAGTTGGCCACGAAATACGGCGAGAGAGCGACATGGCTCGATAGAGAAGAGATGCAAGCCCGCGTGCGGTCGCCTGCATATCTCGGTGGCGTGTGGTCGAAAGGCTCGACTGCAGTTGTGAATCCCGCGAGGCTGGCGTGGGGCTTGGCAGACGTTGCTCGGCGTAAAGGCGTACGCATTGCTGAAGGAACGCGACTCATAGACATGCAACGCGATGGTTCCGGGATGCGTGTGAGAACAAAAACCGCAACTATTCACGCCCGTCGAGTCCTGTTGGCGACGGGTGCTGGGCCCTCACCCGTGCGGACTCTCAAGCACTACATCGCGCCCGTCTATGACTACGTCCTAGTGACCGAGCCACTCACTCCCCAGCAGCATGCTGACATCGGCTGGAACGACTTCTCGGGAGTCGACGATGCTGGCAACCAATTCCACTATTACCGCCGCACGAGTGATGGGCGAATTCTGTGGGGTGGATTTGATGCGGTCTATCACCGCGGCAATGGGTTTGGGCCTCAGCACGATGTTGATCGTGAGTCCTTCGGTCGACTGGCACAGCACTTCTTTGCAACTTTCCCACAACTGCGTGACGTGAACTTCACGCACGGTTGGGGCGGTGCGATCGACACGTGTTCGCGCTTTGCTGCCTTTTGGGGTCGTGGCTACTCAGGTCGAGTGTCGTACGTGGCGGGCTACACCGGGCTCGGTGTCGGGACCTCGCGCTTTGGAGCCGAAGTGGCCCTTGATCTGCTTGACGGCATCGACTCGCCCGCCACCAGACTCTCGATGGTTCGCACTAAGCCGCTCCCATTCCCACCTGAACCTGCACGCTCTATCGGTATCGACCTGATGCGGCGTGCGCTAGCCCAAGCTGATGAGCGTGAGGGTCATCGCAATCTCTGGCTGCGCGCTATGGACCGTCTTGGCCTGGGTTTCGACTCATAAGCGCGCTTGACCTCTAGGCTGCAACTATGACGCGCTATGGCGGGCAGTTCGGCCCAGACTTCACCTTCCTCGGTGTTCCGGCTTGCGACCTTGACGACCCGTCGACATACGAAGGTGCCGACGTTGTCATCATTGGCGCACCATTTGACGGCGGCACCTCTTACCGATCAGGCGCCCGATTTGGCCCCCAAGCGATGCGCGCCGCGTGCTATCTCGCGCATGACGGTTCGCGGCCTTCGCTTGCCTTGCGGGTTGATGGCCTGCGAGACATGAAGGTCGTTGATGGCGGCGACGTCATGATGTTTAGCGGCGATGCTGCGACTTCGTGCGCCTCACTTGAGACGGTCGTGCAGCGAGTCGCTGAGAGTGGCGCGATTCCACTGATTCTCGGTGGTGATCACACGATCACCTGGCCCGATGTCACAGGTGTGGCACGTGCTCGTGGTTGGGGCCGCGTTGCCGTGCTGCACTTTGATGCCCATGCAGACACTGGCGACATTGAGTTCGGTGCGCTGATCGGCCATGGCCAGCCCATGCGCCGACTCATTGAGTCCGGCGCTGCTCGTGGCGATCGCTTCTTGCAAATCGGTCTACGCGGCTATTGGCCACCACCCGATGTCCTCGATTGGATGGCCGAGCAAGGCATGCGTTCGTACGAGATGACGGAGATTGTGCATCGCGGGCTTGATGTCTGTCTGGACGAAGCATTCGTGATTGCGATGAATGAGTGCGATGGAGTCTTCCTCTCCGTCGACATTGATGTGGTGGACCCAGGTCATGCACCGGGCACTGGCACACCTGAGCCCGGCGGACTTTCGTCGCGTCAGTTACTCGATGCCGTACGGCGCATCTGCCTAGAACTTCCTGTATTTGGCCTTGACGTTGTGGAGGTTTCTCCGCCGTACGATCATGCGGACATCACCGCATTGCTGGGCAATCGGGTGGTTCTGGAAGCATTGTCGGCGATCGCTCGTCGTCGTTATGACGCCAAGCACGGCACAACGTGGGATCCATCGACACCACTTCTTGAGCGCTAGGGGGCGCGCATGGCTCTTCGTTGGGAACAGCTCACCGTGGATGCCGCTAACCCGCATGCGCTGGCGGTGTGGTGGGCGCAAGCTCTGGAGTGGATCATCGTCTCTGAAGAGATCTTCGAAGAGAGCGAAGAGGTCGAGATTCGTGAGGCAATGGATGTTTATCCGGGTCTACTCTTTCTCGCTGTCCCAGAATCTAAGGCCGGAAAGAATCGCCTACACCTCGACCTTCGTCCCGATGATTGCGACGCCGAGGTCGAACGACTGCTCGCGCTCGGTGCGCGGCGCGTGGACATCGGCCAGGGCGAGCAGTCGTGGGTCGTTCTTGCAGATCCCGAAGGCAACGAGTTCTGCGTGTTGAGTTCACGCGGCGACTAAGTCTGCGGACAGCGCATTCTTTGCGCAGTTTTGCAGGTTAAACCAGCAAAATCCCGCAAAGTTGAAGGCCAAAGTTGAAGGTACGGGCCAGATTACCGGTTAAACCCACAATCCTGCCCAAACCTCAAGAAACGACTAACGAAAGCGCATCGGACATACCAATATGGTTGCCAACTTGCTCATTATCGATGCGAGTTCTCAAGTCACCCACAGCGAAAGCGACATAAAAGGACTTCGGCAATTCCCCCCCCACCTACCGCTTGACGTCCCACCAAATTGTGGCGAGGTTGCGTGTCTGATCAGGCATCTCAACTAACGCAGCCGCGACATCATCAATTCGTGACTCCGACAGACACAAGCGCATACACACATCCGCCGCACGTTCGTGCGCATTCAGTTGCACTCGACCTTCAGGCTCGCTGAACTCGATCAGCTGTGCGTCGTAGCCTGCTGCGCGTGCAATGACCAAGGCATCGGCAGCACTCGGTGCAGTGGGCCGATCGAGCCCCCAGAACTTCTCCCACAGCGGATTGAGCCACGACAACGGATGACGTGTCGGGATCTCGATGATTACGCGCCGTAGTGCATGTGCGTTGAGTGCGTCGAGGAACGGTACGAGATCGGGAACGTTGAACAACACGTGATGACATACGACGACGTCGGCTTCGGGTACGTCGTCGGCGACCGCGGGCCAATCTCCGAGATAGGTGGCCGAGCCCGCTCCGGCACGCAGCGCGGCTCCAGCGAACGCATCCAGCATTCCCTGCTGGTGATCGACACCCGTGACATGCGATGCCGGAGGCACCAGCGCCATTGCAGCCCGTCCGCCGCCACAGCCGATATCGAGAACGCTGCCGCCGGTCGGTAACGCGGCCCGGGCGGTTGCGTGGCTGGGGGAGTCGGGGATGGGTCCATCGGGGACGAGGAAGCGCTTGACCTGATGGGTCCATGGGGCGATCGCGGCCTGTTGCAGGATCTCGGCAGGGATCGCCCAAGAGGCGAGATCGGCTGACCACGTCTGGGCTGCGCTCATGTCCTCACGTTAGCCCCGCCCATGATCCCGAGGTTCGAAATGCGGGGTTGACGACTGTCAGTGGGGTGGCCTAGCCTCCATATCGAACACCTGTACGAAATTTATCCCAAGGAGTCCGATGACCCGCCGCTATGCCGATCCCGTCTCCGTGGAGACGGTGCTGCGCCTCGAGGCCAGCGAGCGGCCGAGCGCCCCACATGCCTTCCGGTGGCGGGGCCGGCGCTATCTCGTGCGCGAAGTCCTCGCCTACTGGATGGCCGCTGGAGTCTGGTGGCGACCGTTCACCGCGAGTCGCCGCACCGAACTGCCCGCTGACCGAGCGGTCTGGCGGGTCGAGACCGACACCGGCGGGGTCTTTGACCTCTCCCGCGACACCGCGACGGGCCGATGGTCCGTCACTCAAGTTCACGACTGAAGTACCCCGCATTTCATCTAGGAGGAACCATGGCAATCCCACAACCCACTCGTCTGCCGCAGGCCGCATACGACCTCGTGCAGTCCGCTAGTCGCTCTATCACGGAAGCAAGCGTCGCTGAGACCATCACGCAGCGATACGCACATGCCTACATCGCTGCATTGCGTGCTGCTGCTGCAGTCCTCGCTGCGCGTGCACGTCCCACGCGTGGCCGTCCACGCAGTGTCTGGTTGCTACTGCCCAAGGTCGCACCCGATCTGACTGAGTGGGCGATCTTCTTCTCATCTTGCTCTGCCAAGCGCATTGCCGCAGAGGCAGGCAGTCGCACTGCAGTGAGTGCGCGTGACGCCGATGACCTATTGCGTGACGCCAACTCATTCCTGGCGCTCGTCGCCGATCAGCTCGGCGTTCACTATCAGGCACCACTGCATCCGGTCGGGGTGTGACTGCGCACCTGCGGGTGGCTTCCGGATTCTCCTTGAGATATGGGGCATGCCGCCCCGATGCGTTGGTTAAGCGTGCTGCTGCGCTCGGCCAGGAGGTTCTTGCGCTCACTGATCGCGATGGCGTTTACGGCGCCGTACGCTTCGCGATCGCCTGTGCTCAAGCCGGCATCTCTCCCGTGCTGGGCGTCGATCTCGCGACTGCGCCATTGTTGCCTGTCGCCACACAGCGACAGCGAACTCCCGCGCATGGTGGCACTTGGCGCGATCGCTCTGATCCGCGCGCAGTTTTGCTCGCCCGCGGGCGGCAAGGCTGGGCATCACTGTGTCGTGCCGTCAGCATTGCGCATGCCGAGCGTGGCGATCCCCGACTGTCAATCACGGATGCACCCGATCTTGACACTCGTAGTCTCGTTGTTCTACTCGGTCATGACTCCGAGGTAGGCCATGCACTTGCGGTTAATCGGCCCGATCTCGCCACTGCGGCAGTCGCACCATGGCGTGAGCAATGTGATCTGCGCATCGCGGTCACGAGTCATCGCGCCCCAAATGGCTCGCTGTCGACTGCACTCGCTGCTCGCATGCTCGGTTGGGCCGATAGTCAAAGCATCGATGTGGTCTTCAGCCATGCGGTTCGTTACGCCACTCCCGATCAAGCGCGTATGGTCGACGTACTCGATGCCATTCGTCGACTTGTTCCTCTTGATAGTCGGCACCGTGATCGTGCCAACAGCGAGGGCTATCTCATTGACTCAGCCCAAATGCACGCGATCGCGACAGAGATAGCGATCGCTGCTGGACTGTCGTCTAGTCGAGCCACGCAATTGATGTATGACACTGCGACACTTGCTCAATCCTGTGTGCTTGATCCCGAGCGCGATCTCGGCATTGGCGAGATTCACGTGCCAGAGGCCGAGATCCTGCTTGGTCGCGCCGATCATGAAGCTGCGCGTGTGTTGCGTCATCGCTGTGAAGCCGGCATCAATTCCCGATATCCCGTGTGGGAGCACAGCGCCGCGCAGGAGCGACTTGACGACGAGTTGTCGATTGTCGAGCAGCTTGGTTTTGCCACCTATTTCTTGACCGTCGGTGAAGTCGTCGATCTTGCGCGCCGATCTGGCATTCGAGTCGCCGCACGGGGATCCGGTGCCGGCAGTCTCATCAACTTCGCCCTAGGCATATCCGGGGTCGACCCGATGCGTTATGGCCTGTTGATGGAGCGCTTTCTTTCGCCACTACGTCGCGCGCTACCCGATATTGACATCGACGTGGAGTCTGCCCGGCGCACGGAGGTCTACGACCTCATCTTTGATCGCTTCGGCACCGAGCGCACCGCCTGCGTCTCGATGATGGAGACCTACCGCGCACGCCATGCAATCCGTGATGTTGGGGCAGCGTTGGGTCTGCCACGGGGTGAAATCGACACATTCGCTAAGGCAGTTCCGCATATTCGAGCCCGTGATCTGCGCACTGCACTCACCGACCTGCCCGAGGTACGCGGTTCAGGTCTCGCCCAACTTGCCCGACGTGGCGATCTTGATGATCTGATAGATCTCGTCGAAGGACTAGATGGTCTCCCACGCCATATCGCACTACATCCGTGTGGTGTGTTGCTCTCTGATGCGACCCTGCTCGATCGCACTCCGGTTGAGCAAAGCGCAGCGGGCTACCCAATGAGTCAGTTCGACAAAGATGATGTCGAAGAGCTCGGTCTACTCAAACTCGATGTCCTCGGCATCCGCATGCAATCGGCGATGGCGCACACTCTCGATGAAGTCATTCGGGTGCAAGGCACACATGTTGAGATCGATGATGTGTCCCTAGATGATCCGGCGACATTCGCACTCATCCAGTCCTCGAAGACTCTCGGCTGCTTTCAGATTGAGTCACCTGGTCAACGTGAACTCATCGGCAAATTTGCTCCAGATACGTTCAACGACATCATTATCGATATCTCGCTCTTCCGGCCCGGCCCGATCAAGTCCGACATGATCACACCATTTCTTCGGGCTCGACAGGGCTGGAATGATCCGGTCTACATCCACGATGATCTGCGGCCCGCACTCGCTGAGACATTCGGGGTCGTTGTATTCCACGAGCAGGTGCTACGCATCGTGTCGATCATGACCGGCTGCACGCTGGCCGAAGCTGATGAGACACGACGCAGCATGGGCAGTCCAGCGGCGATTGACGACGTACGCGTCTGGTTCTATCCCGCGGCATTGCGTCGTGGCTACGACTTGGTTACGGTCGAGAAGGTCTGGGAAGTGCTGCGTGCTTTTGCTTCTTTTGGTTTCTGCAAGGCCCACGCCGCCGCGTTCGCGTTGCCGACTTATCAATCAGCGTGGCTCAAGACGCACTATCCGGCGGCGTTCTATGCCGGAGTGCTGACGCACGATCCGGGCATGTACCCCAAACGACTTATTCTCGATGATGCGCGCGTGATGGGCATCGAAATTCTCGGGCTTGATGTCAACTACTCACATGCGACCTATCGCGTCGAGTCCACTCAGGACGGTGAGTCGCGTGGGCTACGGCTGTCACTTGCCGAGGTCAAGGGCATCAGTGAGGCTGAGGTTGAGCAAATAGTCGGTGCTCAGCCCTATGTCTCGCTACCCGACTTCTGGCAGCGTGCCCGTGTCTCGCGGCCGGTGGTCGAACGGCTCGTACTCGCTGGCGGATTTGATTCGGTCTATGGCATCTCGTCCACCGCGTCACGTCGCCGAGTAACGCGTCGAGATCTGTTATTGCAGGTCGCCGATCTTGACCGGCTGAGAGGCGGACGGCACACAGCGACCGCTGATCAACTCGCTTTCGATATCGGTGGAGCAGAAGACATCCCGATCTCCACTGGGCTCGCTGACCTCAGCGCAGCCGAACGTGTGCGCGCCGAACTCGATGTGCTGGGTCTCGACGCCAGTCACCACCTCATGGAGTTCTATGCGCCAATGATGCGCGACCTAGGCATCACACGATCCTCCCAATTGCTGAGTTGTCGTTCTGAGCAAGAGATCTGGATCGCTGGGGTCAAGGTCGCAGTACAGACTCCACCCGTACGTTCCGGGCGACGAGTCATCTTCGCGACGCTCGATGATTCGACCGGCCCGATTGATGCCACTTTCTTTGAGGACGCGCAGGGGCCGTATGCCTCGACGGTCTTTCATTCGTGGCTGCTGCTTATTCGTGGACACGTACGCCGCACCGGGCCACGCGGAGTGTCCATCCGGGCAACTGGATGTTGGGAGCTCAATGGCGCGCATTCCGCGTGGCAATCGGGTGGCATCACTGCTGTGGAGTCCTATATTCGACCCCAAGTCGATGGCCCCACGGCCGAGGCGCCGCGCAGTCGGCGGGTGCTTTTGCACGCGAGTGGCTTCAAGCAGTCCCCATATGCCGATATTCGACCGGCTGGCGACGACACGCGCGCGAGACGGTTGTGGCACGCGAGTCCGGGGAGCAGCGGATGATGCTCCTATGAGCCGCAGTCAGATCCGTCGGCAGTCCGGCCCCACCGGACTCGGCTCCGACGACGCAGGCTGCACGATCCTGCATATCGATATGGATGCGTTTTATGCGTCGGTGGAGTTGCTCACTCGGCCCGAACTTGTGGGCACTCCTGTCATCGTTGGCGGCAGCGGTAGCCGAGGAGTGGTGCTCTCTGCAACCTATGAAGCGCGCGCACTCGGAGTTCACTCCGCAATGCCGATGAGTCGAGCCCGACGCATTGCCCCAGATGCGACGGTGATTGAGCCCCAGCATCATCGCTATAGCGAAGTGAGCGCGGGCGTGATGGCGATTTTCAACTCTGTGACTCCGCTAGTCGAACCACTCAGTCTTGATGAAGCATTCCTCGATGTTGCGGGTGCCGTGCGCCGGCTCGGAGCACCCTCGCGCATCGGTGAGTTGATTCGCGCGCGAGTCCACGATGAGCAGGGCATCACCTGCTCGGTAGGTGTTGCGACTACCAAATTTGTTGCCAAACTCGCCTCAACGCGCGCCAAGCCCGATGGTCTACTTGTCGTGCCGGGTGATGAGGTCATTGAGTTCCTACATCCCCTTCCTGTCGCAGCATTGTGGGGTGTCGGCGCGAAGACCGAAGAGGTGCTCGTGCGACTGGGCCTGCGCACTGTGGGCGATATTGCGCATACGTCCGTCGAGACTTTGCGCCGAGCGCTCGGCAACGCGGCTGGGACCCATCTGGCTGAACTCTCCTGGGGTCGTGATCCACGATCGGTTACGCCTGATGTAGGCGAGCGCAGTATGGGTGCCGAGGAGACCTTCGCGCGCGACATCGACGACCCGGAGGTCGTGCTGCGGGAGTTCCTCCGCCTTTCGCACAAGGTCGCCGCTCGGCTGCGTTCACATGGTTCCGTAGGCCGCACTGTCGTGATCAAGGTCCGGATGGCCGACTTCAGCACTCTGACTCGATCCCGCACACTGCCAGAACCGACTGACGTCGCGCGCGAGATTTATGACGTGGCCGCTGAGCTCTATGACGCACTCGGCCTGCAGCGGGTTCGAATCCGGCTCGTCGGTGTCCGGCTCGAGGGCTTGATCCAGGCCGATGGGGGAGAGCGGCAACTGACCTTCGATGTGCCCGGCGACGCCCCCGCCACCCTTGATTGGCGGGCCGCGGAGCAGGCCGCCGACCGACTACGTGCACGCTATGGCCACTCGGTGGTTCAGCCGGCCCGCCTCGTGGATCCCGGTCCCGGCGATTGACCGGCCGCTGGCTACCCGCTCAGGGAGCCATTGCGGCCGGACGGGAGTAGAGTCAGGGGGTTCCCATGGGAGCACTGAACGGCGTATCCTTGAGGTGAAGAGGGGAGGTAGCAATGCCACTGTCTGAGCATGAACAACGTCTGCTGGAGCAGATGGAGAAGGCCCTCTACGCAGAGGACCCCAAGTTTGCTACCGCATTGCGCCAGAACTCTGGTACCAAACCCAATCGTGGTCGTGCTGCGCTCGGAGTCATCGCTTTTCTTCTCGGCGTTTTGGTCATGATGGTCGGTGCTGTCACCAGTGTGATCGCTGTCGGAGTTCTCGGATTTGTGGTCATGCTCATGGGCGCTCTGCTCACTTACGCCGGATTCCGCGGCAAGCCCGCGACCGCGGAGGCCGCCGGAGATGGCAACCCGCGTCATCCCTCAACCAAGCGTGCGAAGCCGGGCTTGAGTTCGCGGCTTGAAGATCGCTGGCGTCGTCGTCGCGACGACAACTGACTCGCGTCACACCTTCACGACCCCCCGCTGAGGCTCGCTATCCCGTTGGTGAATGATTCCCGCATGGCTACCGTGCATCCGGCCGAGCTCGGCCGATTCTTTGAGGACTTCGTCGTGGGCGACGTCTACCAACATCCGTTCGGCCGCACCATTAACGAGGCCGACTCCACGTGGTTCACGTTGTTGACGTGCAACACCAATCAGAACCACTTCAATGCGCACCTCGCGCAGTCCAATCCGATCACGGGTGGACGCATCATCGTCAACTCCGGGCTGACGGTCGCACTCGTCCTCGGACTCTCCGTCATCGACATGAGTCAGAATGCCGTCGCCAACCTTGGTTGGGATGACATCAAGTTGACGCACCCGGTCTATGTGGGCGACACGATGTACGCAGAGTCGATCTGCTTGGAGACGCGCGAGAGTTCGTCGCGCCCGACCATGGGCATCATCACCATGCGTACCCGAGGTGTCAATCAAGACGGTGATGAGTGTGTGTCTTGGCTTCGCTCGGTCATGATCCCCAAGCGTTCCTCCGGCATCGGCCAGAACTACTTCCCCGAGGTCAAGACCGGTCCACTGACCCTGCCGTCTTAAGACCTACGTTTACTGACCCGGTTCGAGTACGGGCAAGGGTGAGTCGCAACTACTCGCTGGCGTCTTGCGGTCGAAGACTTCGCTCATCCACGACACTGCAGTGGGACCTGAGTTGACCGCGATGGTCATGTGATTGATTTTTGCGAGCCAGAGCGCGGATATATGCGAGCCTGCCGCGCACCAGCTCGTCTGCAAATCGGCGT
>CAINMH010000105.1 GCA_903850745.1 uncultured bacterium | reverse complement strand
GCAAACTTCAACGCCCGCGGCAGGTTGACCCACAATTGCAACCCGTGGAATAGCCCGCCGCTCATCACCAGATGCTCCGGTGGCTGCTCAATGTGCAAAATGCCTGCGCCTGCAGTCATCCACTGCGTGTCACCGTTAGTGATCACACCACCGCCACCATTCGAGTCAGAATGTTCGAAGATGCCGTCGATGATGTAGGTGACTGTTTCGAAGCCGCGGTGTGGATGCCACGGAGTGCCCTTCGGTTCGCCGGGCGCGTATTCGACTTCACCCATTTGATCCATATGGATGAAGGGGTCAAGCACGCGCATGTCCACGCCCGCAAACGCACGGTAGACAGGGAATCCTTCGCCCTCAAAACCGCGTGGGGCAGTAGTCAGCGAGACCACCGCACGATCGCGGCCCTCGGCGGGTGCAGTCACACGGGGCAACACCAAGGTGTCCGCAACGGTCACAGCAGGCATGATTCCTCCAATAGTTGAACCTTCAACAAGTAGTGTACGCCTGCTACTCAGCCAGGCAAATCGGCATGGAGCGTGTAGGTGAGGGGCAGTCGATCGGCGTCACCAGTGAGTCGCCACTCTCCGTCGTCACCCACGACCATGTGGCCGGGCAGCGCGTTCCACGGCACGCTGCGATGCTCCTCGAACAGCCGGATTGTGAAGCCTTCAGTCATCAACGCGCTCATTACCTCGCCGAGGCCGTGATTCCACGAGTGCCAGCGGCCCAGTTTGAGTACCGCGTCTGTCTCGACGTACGTCTCGGAGGTTTCCTCCGTCTCCGGCTCGACAGTTTCGAAATAGGGATGGTGCACCACCAATAAGCCGTCATCGCGCTCCTCGTCGAGCGCCCACAACATCGGATGGCCCTCGCGCAGCAGGAGCCGCCCACTTGGCTTGAGGAGTCGCCGTACGACAGCGGCCCAGCCTGCGATGTCCGGCAACCAGCACAGTGCGCCAATGCCGGTGAACACAAAGTCGTACTGACGACCGAGCACCTCAGGCGCTTCGTAGAGATCACCGCGCACAAAGTCAACGGATGTCCCGCAGCGAGTCGAGATGTCACGTGCCATCTCAAGGGAACGTTCCGAAAAGTCTAGGCCCGCCATTCGGGCGCCAAGACGCGCTAGCGAGATGGTGTCGGTGCCGATGTGACACTGCAGGTGAATGCCCTCCAGCCCGGTGAGGTCGCCAAGTCTGGGTCGGTCGAACTGCACGACCTCGCTCAGATAGGACGGATCCGCGATGAAGTCCGCGACGTGGTAGTTGCCCGACTTCGCATGCGCCTCAGCCCGGTCATCCCAGGTTGCTCGGTTTTCCTCCATGTACGACACGTACCCATCATGACGTACGACGCTGGCCCATGGGACGCAGTTCACCCCCTAGCGTTGGGTCCCATGATGGGTGATCCGGGGCAGTGTCCTGCCTGCGAGACGGTGGGCATGCAGCGCCGGGGTGGCAAGGACATGTGTCCACGTTGTTACTACATCCAGCCGTGCTGTGACGGCGGCGAGTGCACGCCCGTATGACCGATCTGTCTGTTCAGGCGCGTGGCATTGTTGAAGAGCGCGTTGCAGCTCTGCGAGCCGAGATGGCGATTCCCGGTGTGGCCGCACGCGTGATGCGCGATGGCGAAACGATCGCGGACTACGCAACCGGTGAGCGCTGGAGCGGTGGACCGGAGCCTGACTCGGCCACGGTCTTCCGAATTGCCTCGATGTCCAAGTCGTTCACTGCATCGTCGGTGTTGCTGCTCCGCGATCGTGGGCTGCTTCGCCTCGATGACGCAGTTGCGCAGTTCTTGCCGGTCAAGCAGGTCGATGGACCACCTATCACCATCCGCGATCTACTTACCATGAATGCCGGATTGCCCACCGATGATCCCTGGGGCGATCGCATGGAGAGTCTCCCGTATGCCGACTTCGACGCGATGGTCGCTGAAGGTCTGTCCTTCACGCACATCCCACGCACCGGCTTCGAATACTCCAATGCGGGCTACGCCCTCCTCGGCCGAGTCATCTCACGCGTGAGTGGCGTTGATTACCTTGACTTCGTGCGCACTGAACTACTCGAGCCACTCGGCATGCTGGATTCTCGCTTTGATGCGGAGGATGTGCCCACTGCTCAGCGCGCGATCGGGTATGCACAATTCGACGCAGGGCTGACTGCGCTGCCGATGGTCCGACCGGGCTCGTTTAGCGCAATGGGTGGTCTACACAGCACCACGGCAGATTTGCAGAAGTGGGTCAATGGCTTCCTCGGGCTCGGTGAGCATCCGTTGTTTCTCCTGACTCGTAAGGAAATGCAGCACTCGATGAATTGGGCCCGCACATTGGTCGTGGGAGACAGAACGATCACTGCGTCGTATGCCTACGGTCTGATGACGGACGACAACTCAGCCCTTGGACGATTCGTCCATCACAGCGGTGGCTACCCAGGTTATGGCTCCCACATGCGTTGGCATCCGCAGTCAGGTTGGGCGATCGTGCTACTCGGCAACCGCACCTATGCCAATATGCGTCGTGTCGGTGAGGAATGCATGAACGCGCTCGTCGAGCAGTTCCCTCGCCCCGCTGAACCCGAACTCTGGTCTCGCACGCGTGAAGCGATGTCGGTCTGCGAGCGTCTGCTCACTCATTGGGATGACGCACTCGCTGACGAGTGGTGTTCGGTCAACGTTGACCTGGATCGCCCGCGCGCAGAGCGTCGGGCTGAGTGGCAAAAGGTGGGTGAGGGGATTGAGTCTCCCCAACGTGGGGCAGTGACCTCCCAGAGCCCGGCTCATGCAAGTTGGAGCATCCGCGATGGCGAGACTCAGGTCAGCCTGGAAGTGTTATTGAGCCCGGAGAATCCGGCTTTGATTCAGCATCTCGCTGTTCGTCGTTCGTGATCTTGTCGTTTCGATGAGCGCGCAGCCAGACCGTCATACAGACGCTGAGCGCGAGTAGCAGGACGAACTGCACCCAGAAGAACACCAGCACGTCTACCCAGGATCCGATTGGTGGAGCGCCAGGCAGGTTGTTGCGCACGGTGATAAGCGCGAAGGTGAGTGCAGCGAACCACGTCACCATCCCGAAATCGACCTCACGCCGCGCAGTGACCACCCACCACATCACTAGTGCGACTACGACGCCGAGCGTCAGCATCATGGCGATCATCAACAAAGCAGAAGTCTTGGTTGTGTCGCTGCGAGAAAAGGACAATGAGAGGTCTAGTCGTTCCGTTGAACTTCCGACTGCATTGGATTCACTTTCCACTTTCCACTGCGAGAACCCATCGGACACGCGAATCCCACCATTAAGGGGGAGCGCACCGGGGAGGGCAACGCCCTGCGGGTCGAGTCGTTGAGCAGTTGCCGTCAGACGTGTGCCGTGAACGTCGAATGGGTAGTTTCGAACCGCGCCTTCGACTTCGAGTCGCGCCGTCACAGCCATCTCCGGTGACCCGGCAGGAAAGATAAAGACGTTCTGATCAAGGGTCGGGCTAAGCGCGACCTCGATACCTTGACTGAGTGTGCCGTTAGGACCGTAGAACGACGGGTCCGCATCGATGCGAATCACCACTGTCACGGTTTCAGTGGTCGGATCGAAGAACTGCGGGATGACATCGATGTCAAGGCCGCCTACAGGTGGAGTTTGGGGGGTGAAATCCGAAGTCGGCGAAGTCGATGACGAATACATCCACGCGAACCCCACGTAGGCAACGGCCACGACAGCAATGAGCGCAATCGCGATCCAGGTCCGTCTTTTCACCTTTCCAGCCTACCGAGTACCCATGCCATGACCGACCGAAGCACGGACTGGATACCCTGTGATTCACCGACCTACGAGAGGTAGCCAGCGTGAGGCGTTTTGAGGGCAAGACAGCAATCGTGACCGGGGCCAGCCGCGGAATCGGTCTTGGTATCGCTGAACGGCTTATCGCCGAAGGAGCGTGTGTGACCATCACCGCGCGAAAGCAAGAGGCTCTAGACGAGGCGGTTGCCGAACTCGGTGGCCCAACAAAGGCGCTCGCCGTCGCTGGGCGAGCTGACGACGCTGCTCACCAAGACGAGACCATCGCTCGCACGATTGAGGCATTCGGCAGTGTGGACCTGCTGGTCAACAACACGGGCATCAACCCGGTCTATGGCCGCATGATTGATATTGATCTCGATGCGGCGCGCAAGATCGTCGAAGTGAATTGCCTCGCCACTTTGTCTTGGACTCAGAAGGTCTATCGCGCGCAAATGGAGTCGCGTGGCGGTTCGGTGGTCAATGTTGCGTCAATCGCAGGTCTGCGTCCAGCACCCGGCATCGGCATGTACGGAGCAAGCAAGTCGATGCTCATTCACATCACCGAAGAGCTCGCAGTCGAACTCGGCCCGAACATTCGCGTCAACGCGGTAGCCCCGGCGGTCGTCAAGACCAAGTTTGCTTCTGCGCTCTATGAGGGACGCGAAGATGAGGTGTCATCGGCGTATCCATTGAAGCGGCTGGGAGTGCCCGAAGACATCGGCAGTGTGGTGGCGTTCTTGCTGTCTGATGATGCGGGTTGGCTCACCGGACAGACGATCACGGTTGATGGTGGTCTCTTGCTTACCGGTGGCGTGTGATTTTTGATCGGTCATTGCGGCTGGGCGAGCCAAAAAAGGGAATCCACGGCGTAGCCTGAAGGTGACTCTTTAGGAGGTCGTATGACTCGTCCAATCGCTGCGTGCGTGGTCGTGCTTGGTTCGGCACTGGTACTAGCCGCTTGTGGATCGAATGGTTCGAGTCCAACTTCGACATCGACCTCAAGTTCGGCGTCACCTACCGGCTCGCCGACCTCCAGCACGAGTCCATCGCCGACTTCAACAACACCAAGTCCAACTCCCTCCTCCGTTTTTCGCTTCGTAGGTGACGGCCTTGAACGGCCCGGCTTTCAAGACGTTCTGGCTTCAGATGCAAGCGGCAACGTGATCGTTGGTGCCGTTCGTACGAAGTCAGACGTCACGGGTGTCGACGTAGGGTTGGTTTTCTCTACCGACGCGGGCGATACCTGGGCGTGGGGCGGAACCCTGAAACTTGCAGGTGAGCAAGTGCCACGCGGCATCATGATCACCCCGCAGGGTGCGGTGATTGTGGGTGAAACTCGCGCCGGTGAGGCGGACCCCGAAGCATTCATTGCGGCGGCAGCCGCTCCTGACTTCGATCTCTTCGCGGTGCCCCTCCCCGCTCAATTTGCTGGATCGGTGTCCTTGCGCGATATCGCACTGGTCAAGGGGGAGTGGGTGATTGTCGGCCTCGGTCGTGATGACACGAGTTTTGCGACGTTGCTTTGGCAGTCGAGCGATCAAGGCGACACGTGGAAGCGCAAGGCCGTCGCACTTCCTGAAGTTATGGCGCCGTCACAGTTGGCGGTAGGACCCGATGGGGCCTGGAACATCGTGGGCGCCACCCAGAAATCCGCAGCATGGGCCCGATCAGAAGACCAAGGCCTGAGTTGGTCTTACGTCCAGCCGGCTGCCTTCGCCGACGGTGACAACGCTACCCAGTTCATTATGAGTGCAAATAACGTCGTTGGCGTCCTCGGATCACAAGGTGACAAGGTGGCAGTCTGGGCATCCAACGCCCAAGGCGCCATGACCCGAGTGCCGCTCCCGGACCCTTCGGTTCAAGCAATTGCTTTTCAAGGGGAAGATTTTGTTGCGGCCGGCTCACCCGGCAATGACCGGATCCAATTCTGGTCTCTCGAGGCGGGAGCGTGGAAGGAGACGACTTCCATTCCCGGTACGAAAGGGGGGATCTTCCTCGACCAACTCATCTCCGATGGCTCCGGGGTCGTGGCCATTGGCAACACCTGGACAACCGAATCCGACCGCAATATCGGGATCTGGAAGGGCACCCTCATTCCGCCGGTATAGGTGAACCATAGGTCGAAGAACTACTCGTGAGCGATCAGTGGGCGACGCCGATTTTGTCCCTGAGGAGTCTGTCTCAGGCCGCATGCGTACAGCGCACTCACAAGTTCGCGACTCGTCACTTCTCGTGCGCCTAAAGCAACTGCAACGCTTCGTAGGTCCGTGGGGATGTCGTAGTGATCTCCTTGGAAGCCACGCTCGGGCACACCAAGGCGCGCAGCGAAGGCGTGTAGTTCGTCCAAACTCGTATCGCTCACTAGGTGACACCACATGCGCTCGCGCCACGGCCAATTGGGGGAGTCGACGAGAAGGGCCACACGCCGAGCGTATCGGCGGTCAAGTAGAAACCTTCCGCATAGGGTGGTGCTCATGCGCAGGGTATTGATTACGGGTATGTCTGGCACCGGCAAGTCGACCGTCATCCAAGCTCTTCGCGAGTGCGGCTGCGATGCGATTGATCTTGACGAGGGCTATGTCGTGCAGCAGGACGACGGGACTCAACTCTGGAACGAGCTGCTAGTGAGCTGGCTGCTCGATGCCGACCGCGGCGAGGTGCTGTTCGTCGCCGGATGCGAAGAAAACATGATCGACTTCCTGCCGAGGTTCGACAGTGTGATCCTGCTGAGCGCGCCGACCGAAGTCATTCTTGACCGCCTCGAGCGCCGTACCAATAACGATTTTGGCAAGTCTGAGGAGCAACGCGCCAAGATCCTCTGGGACATCGAAAACGTCATGCCCCTCCTACGTCG
>CAINMH010000104.1 GCA_903850745.1 uncultured bacterium | reverse complement strand
GGGCCCGGTGCTCTATCTCACTGCCTGGAGTCGTGCGACTGGTGTTGTGTCCTTCATTCTCGGCACGATCATCACTCTCATCGGGATCCTCGTACCTCGCTTGGGCCGCCGTGCGCGAATCGCTTTGTTAGTTGTCGTCGCAGTGATTCTCTGCGCGTGCGCGGCTGCAGGAATATGGACCTGGATTTTGGTGCAGGCCCCCAACATCGGAGCCTAAGAGCGCCATCAACTAGCCCAAAGACAGTGAGGGTGGCAGCCTTTCGGCCACCACCCTCAACAATGCTGAATCCGCGTCAGCGGGCAGCTGTGCCCTCAACATAATCATCGCCGCGCTTGTCGACCCACGACATCATCCCGCGCAGTTCACGGCCAACCTTCTCGATCGGGTGCGCTTCTCCCTTGGCGCGCAGCGCCTTGAACTCCGGCCCACCGGCTTCTTGATCGGCCATGAAGCGATCGGCGAACTTGCCGTTCTGAATGTCAGCGAGAACGGCCTTCATGTTCTCCTTAACCTTGGGATCGATGACAAGCGGACCCGAAACGTAGTCACCGTATTCGGCAGTGTCCGAGACACTCCAACGCTGCTTGGCGATGCCACCTTCGTACATCAGGTCCACGATGAGCTTGAGCTCATGCAGACACTCGAAGTAGGCAACCTCGGGCTGGTAGCCAGCCTCGATCAACGTCTCGAAGCCGTACATCACCAACTGGCTCGCGCCACCGCACAGCACAGCCTGCTCGCCGAAGAGATCGGTTTCGGTCTCCTCGGTGAAGGTCGTCTTGATGCCACCGGCACGAAGTGAACCAATCGCGCGTGCATAGGCAAGCGCCAACGGCCACGCCTGTCCGGTGAAGTCCTGCTCGACGGCAACAATCGCGGGCACACCACGACCGGCGACATATTCGCGACGCACGAGGTGACCTGGGCCCTTGGGAGCAACCATGCAAACATCAACGGTCGCCGGGGGCTTGATGAAGCCGTAGCGGATATTGAAACCGTGCGCGAAGAACAAAGCGTCGCCCTCTTGCAAGTTGGGCGCGATTGATTCGGCATAGAGCTTCTTCTGGACGGGGTCCGGAACCGTCATCATGATCAAGTCGGCTTCGGCAGCAGCTTCGGCAGGAGTCACGACGCGTAGGCCCGCCTCCTCGGCCTTGGCGCGGCTCTTCGAACCGGCGGGCAGACCAACGCGTACGTCTACGCCGGAGTCACGCAGACTCAGCGAGTGGGCGTGGCCCTGGCTGCCGTAGCCGATAACGGCCACCACTCGATTGGCGATGACGGACAGGTCGGCATCGGACTCATAGAACAACTCGGCCACGGGGACTCCTAGGTCTGGGACTGCAGGCTACGAAAGGATACCGGGGATCGAGAGGTGCTCTTCCCCCGGCTACTTGGGGTCCAGACTCAAGGGGATTGCGACGTTCTGCACCCGAACGCTGATCTCCAAGGTGCCGCCAAGGGCCTCGGCATAGGCCATGAGGGTGCCGACCTCGACCCGGGTCAAATCGCCGTTCTCAATACGCGAAATACGGGACTGGTCTACGTCAATTGCCTCAGCGACGTTGCGCTGAGTGAGGTTGCGGGCAGCCCGGATGTCAGCGAGTCTCTGCGCCCGGAGCACCGCACGAATCTTGGCCCGCTCCCGGGCAACGCGACGCTTGTTGACGGGAACCTTCTCGAGGACTTCCTCCAACGTGAAGTAGCGCGTCTGCGTCATGACCTCTCCTCTCCCCCAGATGTGAACCAAGTCAAGCCGTCCAATTCCGTCAAACTTCCCTTTGAGGAAGAGCATTTCCAGCCACTCCACAAATATGATTCAAAAAGCATATGTCTCACAAGTCATATTTGCCAACCTGTGGATAAAGAAATCTACGGTGGTGGAGGGCCTGAATCAGTTGGCCGGCGGTGCGAAAGTCATCGTGGGTTCGCCGAGAGTCGGCCCGGCCCACGTGGTGTCGACCTGAGACCAGTTGCGCGCCTCGAAGCCGATGTCGAGCCCGTTGATGAGTACGTGAGCCGGCAACGTCGCGTCGGTGTTAGCGCCTTCCGGCCATGAGAACGCAAAAGTCAGGATCTGGCCCTGGGCGTAGGGGCCGAACGGCCCCGCGTCACCCCGAGGAGTCACTCGCAGCCATTCACCACCCGCGGCGGCCATCGACATTTGCCAGTTCCCACCCGTGCACGACACAGTGACTCGCAACTGCACGTAAGTCGTGATGTACGTCTTCCCGAACGGTTCGCCTTCCACAGGTCCACGGCGAACATCCCAGGGCGCTTTGTCGCCCGTGACAAGACTCGCCTCATCACACATGGAAGCGGGAGGTCGGCCAGACCCCGAGGGCGTGAGGGACTGGGTTGGTGCGCCCGACGAATCAGCCGCGCATGCCGTCAGTGCTAGCGCCATACCGATCACGTAGGCAGTGACCCCGACTCGACTTCTCACAGGCCCAACAATGCCACCCGGTGACCTACAAGTCGTCTTGTACCAGGAAGGTCGATCTGGATCCCTTTGTACATGCGTTGGGGTACGGCGGCTCCCCATAGCCACCGTCATAGAGAACCGCATCACCACTCGCAGCGACCGCACGGCCTGCGGCGTCGTACACCGTGATCACATTGCCCACGCGCCGCGCAGTTGAACCCTTCGGCCAGATCAACGTGGTGATCGTGCCGTCGCTCTTCTCCTTGAGGCGAATGCAGTCGCCATCGGTGATGAGTGTCCCGTCGATGTACAAGGCGTACCGCATTTGATCGGGAGTCCAGTCGGACACGGGCAGGTCAACCGGAGTACCAGACGGCACCACACCGGATGCGCTGCTTGCGGGACTCGTCGTAAGTGCGGTGGTCCCGGAACCTCCACCTGAACCGCAGGCTGACAGCGCGAGCACCAATGTCGACACCGCGATGCCTAACTTTGCGGACCCCACTGCACATCGCCCCCTTTAGCGCTCCTGTAGCCATCCTAAATACCCAAGACGCGTGAAGGGGCCGCATCGGTTGCACAGGACTGCGCCAAGAGCGATTGCCCTCGACGCTCCGGTGAGAAAAGCAAGGATTCCTGCAGAGCTGCTAGGCCGTCCGGTCCAGAACGTCCCCATCGCAGCCGTGCCGTCGGGCAATTTTCGATCTCGTCAACATCTGGGCCACGCGGGGAGTTACATATACGTAAACACCCAGGATTCCAGTGCGAGAGGCGGTGACGTGGTCGACTTCGAAGCGGAATTTAGCGACTGGTACGCCGCGAATTCCCGTCGGGTGAGCGCGTCTGTGCTCGGGGCACTTCTCGATTCAGACATCGCGGAGGAGTGCACCGCCGAGGCATTCGCAAGGGCATGGCTGCATTGGCACAAGGTCCGAAAGATGGAGTCACCTGTGGGCTGGGTATTCATTGTCGCCGTAAACCACGCGCGGACTCTCTACCGCCGCAAGTCGCGGGCGGAGCAGGTCGCTGTAAAGCTGCAGCCTTTATCCGACGTGACCGAGGCAGAGGACTACAACGAAGATCTGTGGCACGCCGTGGCAAGCCTGTCGCCACAAGCCCGAAAAGCCGTCGCGTTGCGCTACATCGCCGACCTTTCCGAATCGGAGGTCGCTCAAGCTCTTGGCGTCACACGCGGGACGGTTGCCCAAACTCTTCATCGTGCCCGGACACAACTAGCGAAGGTACTCAACTCAGACTCAGTAAAGGAACTGTGATGAACGAATCTCTCCTTGCCGAAAGGCTTCAAGCGGCGATAAATGCTCGTACCCCGACACTCGAACAGGTCCGCATGCGCGCAGGTGTCATCCGATCGCGTCGGCGTGTTCGTAGAATCGCCGTCGCAGCCATCGCCGCGTGCCTGGTGGCCATTGCTGGTGTCGCGACTCTGCCCGTGCTGGGTGACCACCCTGTTGCCTCAGCGGATGCGACCGCATTTCTCACTCGAATGGCCAACCAGTCCCGAACCGTGCAGTCAGGTGCCACTTGGTTCACCCGTGAAGTCCAGATCTACGGCGACGAAACCACAGTGCGGGACATGTGGGTGAGCCCGACAAGTGTGAGATCCATCGGCACGGAGCAGGGCACAGGCCTGTGGTACGACCTCACCTCTGAAACCCCCGTCTTTCCCGTCGGGAATGCGAACTTGAGCTGGGCAGAAGTGTCGAACCTTCCGACTACTGCGGGAGATATGGACAAATTCCTCGTCGACCATGCCACAGGAGATGGAACGCCTGAGATGCGTCTCTTCACTCTCGCAGGTGACTGCCTTCGAACGTTGCCTCTACCGCCCGAGGCGACATCCGCCATGTTTGAGGTGCTCGCCACTATCCCCGGGGTCATCGTAGATCAAGCGTTCACAGATGTCCTGGGCCGCCAAACTGCGGCGGTCCACCTTGGCGATCAGGGATTCCTGATCGATTCCGATTCGAGCATGTACCTAGGCGAATACGCCCTTGACGAGAATGGCTCCACCGGCTTCGCACGGGCAACGGTTTTCTCAGGATGGCTTAACTCTATGGATCAAACGCCTTCAGACCTGACACCCCTGACCCCAACCGCGGCAAGATCCACAAATTTATGGCAGGTCAGTGTCAACTAATCGAACCCCGTGAGCGTTTCCACAGAAAGGCCAAAGGAGGAGACATGAAGAAAAGGTTGCCAACTCTCGGTGTAGGAATTGCTCTAGGGGTCACGTTCGTGGCTGCAGCGGCCGCTCCGGCTGAAGCCACGACCGCACCGAGTTGCGCAGGCAAGTCCTCAGGACTCTGCCTTTATCGCGACGCGGTCAATTCAAGCGGCGTCTTCAACGGCCCCTGGGCTTGGTTCGCCTCCGGGACGAACATTAACTGGCTGGACAATTACACCTACTACTCAACGACCATTAGCGTCAACGACAGTGTCAGCGCTGCCAAGAACTTGAGTAACTGTGTGGTGACTCTGTACAACAACATCGGCTACACAGGTAGCTCTATCGTCTTTCAAGCAAATACGCAGCTAGGGAACTTCAGCTCACGTAACGACCAGATCAGTTCTTTCTACTGGAATTGCTGATCCTCAAAGTCATCGTCAGACGACTCAATTCCTCGCACTTGCTTAGGAACGGATCCCCCCTCCATCACAAGATCAGGCGGTTCTGTCCACGGGTCGCAGGGTGCGATCGGCGATTGACTTGGACCCGCGGGCTAGGCCCACAACGCCCGACTGCACGAGTTCGCGGATGCCGTACGGCTCAAGCACACGCAAAAGCGCATCAAGTTTGTCGTGGTTGCCAGTTGCTTCAATGGTGACGGCGTCTACGGCAACGTCGACAACTTTGGCACGGAAGAGCTGCACAACCTCAAGCACCTGCGAACGAGTGTCGGGATCAACTTTGACCTTGACGAGTAGCAACTCTCGTTGCACAGAGCCCGCGTCTTCAAGTTCGACTATCTTGAGTACGTTGATGAGCTTGTTGAGTTGTTTGGTCACCTGCTCAAGCGGGAGAGACTCCACGTTGACGACGATCGTCATGCGCGAAACACCCTCGAGTTCGGTGGTGCCAACAGCGAGAGACTCGATGTTGAAGCCACGACGCGAGAAGAGGCTCGAAATGCGCGCGAGCACGCCGGGCTTGTCTTCCACTAGCACTGACAACGTGTGACGACTCATGACTAGTCCTCCCTGTCCCACTCGGGCGCGAGTGATCGCGCCACCAAAATTTCGTCATTGCTTGTTCCTGCGGCGACCATCGGCCACACCATCGCGTCGCGATGCACCACGAAGTCGATGACGACCGGTGCATCGTTGAGGCTCAACGCCCGCTCGATCGTTGCGTCGACCTGATCGGACGACTCGCAGCGCAGGCCGTGACACCCGTAGGCGTCCGCGAGCTTCACGAAGTCAGGGATCCGATTCGAATGTAGATCAGTGTTGGAGTAGCGCGAGTTGTAGAACAACGTCTGCCACTGCCGCACCATGCCGAGGCTGGAGTTGTTGATGAGAGCGACCTTGATCGGAATCTCGTTGATGGCACAGGTAGCAAGCTCCTGGTTGGTCATCTGGAAGCACCCATCACCATCGACCGCCCAGACAGTTGCCTCGGGACGACCGACCTTGGCTCCCATGGCAGCGGGCACGGCATAGCCCATCGTGCCCAGTCCGCCGGAGTTGAGCCAGGTGCGTGGGTGCTCGTACTTGATGAACTGCGCGGCCCACATCTGGTGCTGACCGACGCCGGAGGCAATCACCGATTCAGGTCCACTGATCGCGCTGAGTCGCTCGAGTACGAACTCAGGAGAGAGCGAGCCATCTTCGGGATGTGCGTAACCCAGCGGGTAGGTGTCACGCCAGCGACCGACGATTTGCCACCACTCCTCGTAGTCACCGCGGTTGCCGGCAGCAAATTCGGCTTCGATAGCGGCGAAAAGTTCGATGAGGATCTCGCGTGCATCGCCGACGATCGGCACATCGGCCGTGCGGTTCTTGGAGATCTCGGCGGGGTCGATGTCCGCATGAATGATCTTGGCTTCAGGAGCGAATGACGCGAGATGCCCAGTCACGCGATCGTCGAAACGTGCGCCAATCGTGATGAGCAGATCTGAACGTTGCAAGGCGCCTACCGCAGCAACGGTGCCGTGCATGCCGGGCATGCCCAGATGCTGAGCATGGCTGTCGGGGAACGCGCCGCGGGCCATCAGAGTGGTCACGACCGGCACCCCAATGAGCTCAGCGAACTTAAGAAGCTCCGACGAAGCGTCTGCGCGAATCACGCCACCACCGACGTAGAGCACCGGACGCTTGGACTCCACGATCATCCGAGCGGCCTCACGCACCTGCTTGCTGTGTGGCTTGGTGACGGGGTGGTAGCCAGGCAGGTCAATGCGCTCGGGCCAATTGAACGTCGTCATCTTCTGCAGTGCGTCCTTGGAGATGTCGACAAGCACCGGACCAGGGCGACCGGTTGATGCAAGGTGGAACGCCTCGGCGATAGCTCGCGGAATTTCGTCAGGGTCGGTCACAAGGAAGTTGTGCTTGGTGATCGGCATGGTGATGCCGCGAATGTCAGCCTCTTGAAACGCGTCGGTGCCGATCGCGGCCTTGGGCACCTGACCGGTGATCGCCACCATGGGCACGGAGTCCATGTGGGCATCAGCAATCGGTGTGACGAGGTTGGTCGCACCCGGGCCACTGGTAGCCATGCAGACGCCGACACGGCCGGTTGCCGCGGCATAACCCTCAGCCGCGTGGCCGCCGGCCTGCTCGTGACGCACGAGAATGTGGCGGATCTGCTTGGAGTCCATGAGCGGGTCGTACGCCGGGAGAATCGCCCCACCCGGGATGCCGAATACGTCCGTGACGCCCGCGCGCTCCATGGCACGGATCAGGCTCTGCGCCCCGGTGATCTGCTCGCTCATCTCTCCTACTTCCACTACTTGGAACTCACGTGCCTCATAAACAAACACCCCCCGGACCGGTTGGTCTCGGAGGGCGCGCGGTTAAACCGACTCGTGGGGCTCAGCCCGCGCGCCTGCCTACTACTACAAGAATCTTCCGCACGAGAGGAGAGCCTACCCCCTCTGGGGCCATTGTGACTAGTGGTTTAGCCCACATTTCCCCGAACTTGGGGTCAGCCGAGCTTCACGAGCGAAATCGCGCGGATATTGGCCCCTGTTGCCGCGTCCCGAACCCACAACTTCGGAGTCTGATCGAGGTTGCGCCAGTTGTCGTAGTCGAAGGCCAGGTGCTGGCCGAGCGACCAGGAGACGTTCTCGGCTCGGAAAACCGCTGGACCGGTAGCCGTCTCGAGGGTGACCCGAATCGAGAGCGAGCCCTTGCGGTTGTCGCTGTGCCCCATCATCAACAGGCCATCGGCTCGATCTAGTCGCTGGTAACGCGCCACCCCTTTGGCTGTGACGTCTCCTCCACTCGCCACAACGGTGTAGTGCCGCTCGCGCTGCTGAAAGACTTGAACCAATTTGGGTCGAGCTGACTGGTTGCTCGTCACGCTAAACAGTTCGCCACCCTCAGACACCGTTATGCGCGCGTTGGCGCCAGGACCAATTTTGCCCCAGTCGACAAAATGCAGTCCCCTCCCAGACGCGAGCTGGGTCTGCATCGGGACCGTACGGCCATCAGGAGCCGTACGGATCCACATTCGGTAGCCGTTATGGCGCACTATCTGTGCAGCTGGGAGCACGAACTGGTTAGCGCCAATCGCAGTCAGCGCAGGCAACACATTCATCCGGCTCGAAGGAACTGGCCTGCCGCGGAGATCAGTGAACCCGTAGTCAATCTTGCCGTTCTGCGATGCCGGAAAGACACCGAAGGCCGCAAAATCGGTAGGTACCCGCTTGCCGCAGAAGGGACACGGCTGTCTGCCCACCGCTGTCTTAATATTCATCAACCCCATACTCAAGGTCTCGGCGTTTCCGGCTGCAATCGTGGGTCCGCTCGAGGGACTCACTGACACGAGGTACTCCCAAGTGTTTGCGTTCATGTCGACATGGACCGCGCGAGTCTGCCCTGGGTAGTTGTTGTCATAGACCGCGATGTCGTAAAGCCCGGGAGCCTTTCTGAGCACTGCGAACGGCATGATCCCGTGACCTTCGAGACCGCCTTGTGCAGTTGGCCACTGGATGAGCATCGCCGAGGGCACCCGCCCTGGCTTGAGCGTGCGCACCAGTGTGCGCACCACATCGGCGGGAGAAGTCCCTGATGTGGGCGTGAAGAGTTGGGTCGACCACTGCCGCAGCAATTCACTCTGCGTATCCACAGTGAGCTGCGACTGATTGGCTAACGTCAATGCGCCAAGGTCTGAAGGCTTGAGCAGGCCGTTGTAGAGGGCCGCAGCTGCAACAGCGAACCCCACGCAGTGGCCAACGGAATCGACAGACTCTAGGAGGTACTCGGCGTAGTACTTCGCTGCAGGCGTGAGATCGCACGGACCGCCTCGCGTGGTGTTCTTCAGTGTGATGCAGACGCCATCGCCAAACAGCGAGCGCATGTCTTGAGAGTTCATCGGCTCAAGAACGTTGTCGGGGGTCCCGAAGAACAAAGCGTTCTGGTCAAGAGTGGCTCCATAGTTCGCGTACGGGAACCCATTGGGGACGGGGCGAAAGCCGGAGTCTGCGACAACACGCCCCGATGGCGTGGATCCTGTCGGTGGCGCACCGAACCAGAGGTCATAGTAGTACTCGTTTTCAGGCGTATTCGGAATCGACGGGGGCAACACTGGCCCCGCGCCAAACGCTGGCGATACCGCGCCTAAAACTACGACAGAAGCGACAAGAGCGATTAGTGGTTTGCGCACGAACCAGACACTAGCGTCACATCACCGCAAAGGAGCACCCGACGACTAATTGGGCGCTCGCACCATCGAAATCTCACGCACAACTTCCCTACCCCGAACGAGCAAGAGTCGAGGCTGATCGCCCAGCGCTCTCCACTCGGAATAGTCAAGGAGAAGACTTTCATTGGCCTTCCAGCGCGTGCCCGGGGCAATCCAGGTTGCCATGCCTGAAACCGCATGTAGTGTCGCAGTCACGTCCAATTTTCCCGCTTTGCCAAATCGGTGTCCGATACGCACAGTCTCCGTGGTCCGATCGAGATCTATCGCCCGCGCCTCATCCGCCGGAGTCGGTGTGCCACCTGAGATCGTCACGTCATAGCTGCGCCTCGAAAAAGAAAACGACTTCGAGAGCGCCACCTGCATCTGCTGGTCACTCTTGACAGAGATGATTCCCCACTTATTTTCCGCGCGAACCATCACGCGCGCACCGACAGGCATCGACTCCCACGAGATTCGCCCAGAGTCTCGACCAGAGGTGATAAGCAGACCAACGGGAATTGACTCGGTCAATCGTGTCGCATCAATAGGGATGAGGTAGCCCTGATCAGGAACGATCTTTGCGGCCGGCAGTTCGGCCCGCTCTGCTAAAGGGGAACTCAAGGTAGGTAGCGGCAGCCTACGACTGTCATCGATGGGATCGCCCCGCAAGGACCACACCTCATAGGAGAAAAGCCCAGCCTGCCCGGCAGGGATGGGATCGAACGCAACCAAATCTTCGGCGACGGCGCTGGCGCACGCCGGACAATCTTGCCGCCCGAGGGACTCAGCCATGGGTAGGAGGCTCATGGTCAAACTTGCTTCATCCCCACTTATGGTTTCGGCAGGTTGTCCGAACTCACTGACGGCTAAGTACTCCCATCTGTTGGAATTCACGTCGACCCGGACGGCTCTCTCGCGCATTGGGTAGTTGCTCTCGTAGACCGCAATGTCATACACGCGTGGCGCTGTGCGATAAATCGCATAGGGCGTGAGACTCAGCCCGAGGTCCCTAGACCCATGCTCCCACCCAAGCAACAATGCGGCCGGAATCCGCCCCGGCCTAATTGTGCGAATCAAAGTACGAACAACCTGTGCTGGAGTCTGTGAAGGCGCCAGTGTGGTCAAGTGGATAGCCGATTGTCGTAACAGGGCATCTTGCGTATCTAACGTAAGCGTGGACTGCCCACCTAGAGAGGTCGCACCCAAACGACTCGGATCAATCCGTCCGTTGAAGACCCCAGCACTCGCTAACGTGAAACCAAGGCTTCGGTTCTGCGCGCGCGCCTTCTGCACGAGGTAGTCGCCCAACGCGATTGCGGCAGGTGTCAGCGCACACGGAGCGTTCCGGCCAAGTTCTCTCGTCGAAATGCACACTCCGTCGCCATAGAGATTGCGCATAGTGCTCGATGAGATTTGCTGCAATTGCTCATCGGGCGTGCCAAAGAAGAGGGCGTTTGCGCCGAGTGAATCACCGAATCCAGCGTACGGAAGCCCGTTGGGGTAGGGCCGGAATCCTGAGTCCACCACAATCGTTCCTGATGGAATCCAACCTGACGGCGTTGGGCTGAACCACATATCGTAGAGAAACTCGTTGTCAGGCGTATTCGGAATCGACGGCGGTAATTCAGATCCGCCAGCCGCCACAGGCACAACCAGTCCCAGTGCCGCGACTCCGGCAAAAAATAGGGCTAACCCCTTACGCATTAGGTCAGTCTATGCGCTACCTCAGTCGCAAACGGCACCTTTGGAGGCCGAGCCCACCAGCTTTGCGTATTTGGCGAGAACGCCTCGAGTGTAGAGCGGAGGTAGCGGCACAAACTCTGCGCGGCGTCGAGCCAATTCGGCATCATCAACGAGCAGATCGAGGGTGCGGCTGGCGATGTCGATCCGGATGCGATCGCCGGTCTTCACCAGACCGATGGGTCCCCCATCTGCAGCTTCGGGCGCAACGTGACCCACACATAGGCCAGTCGTACCTCCGGAGAAGCGACCATCTGTGATGAGAAGAAGTTCTTTGCCCAGGCCGGCACCCTTGATGGCCGCCGTGATCATGAGCATCTCTCGCATGCCTGGACCGCCCTTGGGTCCTTCGTAGCGAATGATGACAACATCCCCCGATTGCAGCGAACCATCCTCGAGTGCAGCCATTGCAGCCTGCTCGCGTTCGAATACCTTCGCTGTGCCCTCAAAAGATTCGACGGGCACTCCCGCGTTCTTAACTACGGCCCCTTCAGGCGCAAGGGAGCCCCCAAGAATCGTGATACCGCCGTGCATGTCGATGGGCGAGGACGCCGACATGAGAACCACACCATCAGGATCGGGTGGCGCAATGTCTGCGAGATTCTCTGCCACTGTCTTGCCCGTCACGGTAAGGCAGTCGCCGTGCAGCATGCCAGCATCAAGAAGCGCACGCATGATCACAGGCACACCACCAACACGATCGACATCGGTCATCACATAGCGACCAAACGGCTTGAGATCTGCGAGCAGCGGCACCTTTGAACCAATGCGATGGAAATCCTCGATATGCAACTCAACGTCAGCCTCGTGCGCGATAGCAAGAAGATGTAGCACCGCATTGGTCGAGCCACCAAAGGCCATAAGTACGGAGATGGCGTTCTCCAGTGATTGCCGGGTGATGATGTCTCGGGCGGTGATGCCCTGCTTGATTAGATTGACCACCGCCTCCCCGGAGTGCCGGGAGATGCCATCGCGACGTCGATCAACTGCGGGCGGCGCGGCAGATCCGGGCAATGACATACCCATCGCTTCTGCAGCACTCGCCATCGTATTTGCGGTGTACATGCCGCCACATGCGCCTTCACCCGGGCAGATAGCACGCTCAATGAGATCGACGTCTTCACGGCTCATCAACCCGCGCGCGCACGCACCGACAGCCTCGAAGGCATCAATGATCGTGACTTCCTTTTCGGTTCCGTCGGTGAGCTTGACGTGGCCGGGCATGATCGAGCCGGCATAAACAAACACGCTGGCGACATCAAGGCGGGCAGCTGCCATGAGCATGCCGGGCAGGCTCTTATCGCAACCCGCAAAGGTGACCATGCCGTCGAGCCGCTCGGCCTGCATGACAGCTTCGACTGAGTCGGTGATGATCTCGCGGCTCACGAGCGAGAAGTGCATACCTTCATGACCCATGGAGATGCCATCGGAGACAGAGATCGTGTTGAACTGCATCGGATAGCCACCAGCCGCGTGCACACCTTCTTTAGCTGACTTTGCAAGTCGCTCAAGGGAAAGGTTGCAGGGAGTGATCTCGTTCCACGAAGAAACGACACCGATCTGCGATTTGCCAAAGTCCTCATCGGTGAAGCCAACTGCGCGGAGCATGCCGCGCGCCGCAGCGCGCTCGAGGCCATCGGTAACTACACGACTGCGGGGCTTGATATCGGTCATGACATGAGGGTAACCCGAACCGTTCCGGCCCCGCTAAGAGGACGGTTGATAACCCTCGGCCCACTTCTGGAAGCCGTAGCCGCCGCCAAAGACGGCCCAATGGCCCGAGAGCTTGCCCAGACTGCGGAGGTAGGACCGGCCCGGAATCGGGCTGCCATCGTTCATCCGCCAATAGGTTGACCTTGGATTAGCTTTGTTGATCATCGTGGCGAATCGACTCAGTTTTGACGTCTTGACGACCACCTCTGCCGGTGAGAGGCCTAGTTCATCCATCAAGTTGATGGATGAACGACTGCTCCGAAGGGAGCCCACGCTGTCGCGAGATCCAGCGCTACCTGCCGCGGACGGCTGAGTCGCTGCCGCCTTTGTCTTAGTCGCCCAACCCCACCCGGCCTTCTTACCTACCCACTTCACCCCGTAATACAGGCCCTTGGCTGCATAGAAGCCGACATAGGCGAGAGTCGCAACAGTCTGGGCCCAGAACTGCACCTGCCGGAAGACGTTAAGGCCCGGACTTTCTTCCTCTTGCGTCTTCGCCGAAAGAATCTGGGCCGCCGTCGCAGCGAAGCCGAGGCCAAGCGGAATGAGCCAGCCCCCGGTCAGCGCACCGGCGACAAATGACGCAACTACGACGACACACGACACAATCTGCCAGAACCAACTCCACTCATTGGCCTCGCCAGATTTATCCGATCCGTTCACCGGATCGCCAGGGGTGTACGAGTAGAGATTATTGGAGGCTTGGAAGTTGGGATCTGGCGCGAGGAACTCCCCAAGTGCCGGAAGGTACGGCCGAGCACCAACCAGAGTTATGCCTGAAGTGCCTTCCAGTGTCTCTTGACGCTGTGCGGCCAGCCAGGTGTACTCCGGCGCCGCGTTGCTCCCCACTTCAGTGGAAGGCAGTTGCAATGGCTCACCATATGCACCAAAACGAGGTGCTCGCCCAACTGTCGCTGGCGAAGTGTCCGGCCCAGAACTTGTCGCATTAAAGGACGGCACCGGGATTGTCCCCAGCGCAGCACCATCGATGCCCGACAAGCTCACCGTCGCTGCACCGCCAATGGGCACTGTGACGTTTGCCCCACCAGGGAGGCCGATCGTGTAGGAATCCACTGCACCATTGGATTTCAAAATGATGGTCGGTGACGTATCGAGCGGCGAACCGTATGCGTACTTCACGGTAGAGGTTCCGGCCGAACCTTTGACAGTCTTAGTGACAATCCGTTCGCCGAAGCGTGACAGTGTCGTCGTCACCGCATCGGCGCCAATGCCCTCCTTCATAATCGCGAGTGCCGTGTCAGCTCCCCACGTCAACTCAACCGGGCGAGCGCCACCGGATATCGTGCGCACCCGTCCGCCGGCGTCGTGCGTCAGCGCCACTTTGGTCTTGCCGGTTGCATCGCCCGACATCAACGGATCGGTAGTCGACACCAATCGGCCTTGATCGTCGTGGCAGGACACGTAGGGCACACCCGCACGGGAACCACCCGTTCGCAGGATGTCCGAACCGGCGTTGGGATAAGCCCTAGCGGCAGGTCCACAGGACGCATCCTGAGAGTCTGCATAGTCGTAGCGATAATTCGTATCGGTTCCGGCCACGCCATTAATTGTCGTGGAGATAAGGACTTTCGTCATACGCCTTGCAGCGTCGTATTCATACGAGCGATCTTCCGTGAACTTTGACGGCGACAACTGGCTGGTAGCAACCGAGCGGATGCGGCCAAAAACCGTGTAGTCAATTGTTTGCCTGAAGTCATAGTTGCCGCCACTAGCGACTAGGCCCGATGGCTGACCACTTGGCGCATATGTCAATGATTGAGCAATCGTCCCTGCCGCATAGGTGATGTCTTCTACTCGTCCCGTTGCGTACTTATACGTAATCTCAGCAGCTACGCGGTCATTGACTACAACTCGAGTCAATTGCCCGTCCACGGGCCGATAGTCGTAGGTGCTCGTGATGGTGGGCCGCATCGCATTAGGCGGCTGCATGGAAACACTGGCTTGATCGTCTAGAACCGTGTAGGTCGTGAGCGTCGTGGTGCCGCTCTCATCCACATAACGCACCGGTAGCCCGTGCAGATTTACTGTCGTCACAGTCGTCACTGAAACATTCGGTTCGACTGGTGCGGCCGGGCCATGTTGCAACGTTGTACGCAAAGTCAACGGGTCACCATCAACAGCGGGCTCTACGGTGGTTCGCTCAATCAGAGCACCAGAGTTGTTCCACACGCTCGCCGAACGAAGTGATCCATCCTCGAGATATTCCATGCATGACGTTTGAGTGCGACCACCATCGCCAGTGAGCACCTGGGCAATAGGTCGACCCGAGATGTCGTAGTAGGTCGTGATCTTCATGCCGTCGATACGAGTGACTGTGCGCTTCTGACCCGACATTTCAGCCATGGCGGTTCCGCAAAGACGGGGTTCTGCGATTTGACCAGATGATGGCCAGTAGGTCGTCTCTTGCACCTGCCCACCCGGGCTGACCGTGGAAATCTGACGCCCCCACTGATCTGCGGCCGGGTTGCTCGGCTCATAGGCCATGGTCGTTTTAATGCCGCCTGGAGCCGAATAGGTGGTCGGTGATTCGACGGCTGGATTTTCGTAGCCGACATCTACTGCCGGGGCGCGAACTGATCCTGTGTACGTGTCGTTGAACTCCACGTGTGTTGCTCGCTGAAACCCTGGTTCTACCTGAGTCGCAGGGACCAATACCGGAGTCGCATTCGCCGGTGCAGCCTTAATCGAGACAAATCCGCCCGCGGCCGGAATCTCCGACATCTCGATAGTGATCTGCTTTGGGCCGCCGGCGAGATTAGGAATAGTGCAGCCCGGCAGCGGACACACGACTGGGCCAATCATCACGGTGAAACGAAGACCGGGCTTGTTTGCGATCTCGAATCTCCAGCCACCGACTCCCTCGCGTGCCGCCTCGTTGTCGTCAGCCTTAGTAGGAGTCCACTTTGCAGTCAGCCTCGCGGAATACGGCGCGGACTTGGCAGGGGTGACGATGTCGAGGCCAGCATCAAATGAGCGTGGCTTCCAGTGCTGTCGTTCGACAATGTCCCCGAGGAACTTCAGCCCTTGGAAGACATCGGCCTTGAACCCTTGAATTGCGACATCCTTGCCGTTTCTCGGCGTGGTGTCATAGGAGATCTGCTGCTCCATACCCGCACGTGACGGTTGGCTTGGATTAACGATGAACGGACCCTTTTCACTGATCAACGCGCCCGTTGCATCGGTCTTGTAGGTGGTCACTCGACCGAGCGGATCGACAGTGCCCACAACCTGACCAGTTTCAGGATCAATTTGCGAGGCGGAGACTGCTTGCGCCTTGTCCTTTGATTTCAGTGATTCGTAGGTCCGACTGTCAATCCAGTACGTGATGCCCATATCGAAGCCACCACCGACTGATGCCACGGACGCCTGAAGTGGCTCAGCAGAGGCGATCGTGGTCTCTGTGATGGGCGGGAAGGCGATGCGATTGGTGATGAAGTTGCCGCCCACAGAAGCGGGCGCATCCTTGAGAACAAATCCTCGCCCCTTCGCGTCGTATTCCACTCGCGCCAGCACGCCCTTAGCGCCGGGGTTCACTGTGGCCGCTTGGTTAACCAGCGCTGCCCGTGTGGAGACGAGTCGACCCACGGAGTCCCAGCCCAGCGAAGTGCCTTGGTTGCCCGGGTCCTTAATCAGCGCAATTTGCGGGGCAGCCAAGCCGGTCGCCACATAGCCGAAGTCGGTGGCCTGTCCGCCCGGATAGCGAATCTGACAGAGCATTCCGCTTGGAGGTGGTGCGAAACCATTGCCCCATGCTGAGCTCGGACATGCGTCAGTTCCTGAATACAGCAATTTGATGCTGCGGTCAGAGGAGGCAATAACTTCCACGAGGCGATCGCCGTTCCATTTCATGCGCGCAGTGGGTTGATCTTGCGCCACAACAGAGACGGCCCTGCCATTGCGGAACTCAGTGACCATGCCGTCGACGTCAGTGAATTTCCAGACGCGTTCGGAGCCTCCGCACAGGGACAAGGTGTTGGAGAACCCAGGCACGGCCACACCGCCAGTGACCTGCTGGTAAATCCCCGACTCATTACGCTCGAAGGTCAACGCAGTGCCGTCCCACCCGCGCATGAATACAGCAGAAGGCGCCGCACCGGTCGCGATGGAATCACAGCCCACTGGCTCAACTGCTGCCCGAGTTGCCTTGACGCCGTATTCAGTCAACGTGGCCCAAGGCGAGCCGTTGTTCACACCCAGCTTCCATCCAGCGGGCAACCCCGGGGTCTCTTGTTGACGCGAGACCCAGGACAGACCCACGGCAACACCATCCGTAGGCGCTGGCAGCGAGGGCGATCCCCAACCCCACTGCACTTCACCCGTGATCACCGAAGAACTCATGCCGCCTGATGAGACTGAAGGGCCAGATCGCTTTGAAGACGCGGTGACCACGAAACTCCCCAGCGCCTGCCAGGACCCGGCGGCTGGGTTGAAACCAAAGACGGCATAACCGTGTCCGGGAGTCAAAGTTGTGGTGATTCGCCCCCAACCGTTGTTGAGCGTGCCGGACCAGACGTAGTTGCTATCGACACTGCTGGCCTGTCCGATCGACACATCGAAGATCTTGACGTCGACGGACGCATCGTCTTTGCGATCGGGCACATTCAGGAAGGGAAATTGCGGATTGAAGACCTTGCCGTCGGGAAGAGTCGCGACCGACGGAGGGAGTTCTGCGACGAGCGGACCCGTCGCTTTTTCGACGGCGATAGGACCGAGCGTTTCGACGCCTGCAATGCTGCCACGCAATGTGCTAGGCGCCGCCGTGGGCGCTGCAGCTTGAGCTGGTGCTGTGATCTCGCCGGGCAGGGCACTTGCTACGAGAGCAACCGCCGCTGCCGCGGCGAGAACAAAAGCAGATTTCACGCCACGGAGTCGATTTCGCCCGCGAGCCGGATCGTCCACGTGACATTTGCACTCACTGTCTGAGGTGCATCAGTGGTCACGTTTTGCACCTTCAACTGCGAGTCCATCCAGTTCTGGCCCGGAATCGGAGTCCACGTGAAGTACGCCGAGGAGGTCACGTCCTTGCCGTTGGCATCCTTGCCCGTGGGGAACACTCGCCGTTCACGTTGCCCTTGATCTGTGGGCACAGCCCACACTGTGGGCACAAAGCCCTGAATGCAGGCGTTATTGCGTGAAGGCTTGAGGTCCTTCCAGTACTGGCCGGCCGTGCAAGATCCGGCATTGTCATCGAAGTTGCCCAACTGGTAGCCGACCTTGACCGTGCCAGAAGGACGTTCCATTTCCTCGCCCGTCACCGGATCCACCGGCCAATTCCATGTGCCATCGGAATCAGCGGTGAGCCGGTATTCCATGACCTGACGCGCATCAGCGATGCTGCCCCAGCCCGAGAGGACAAACGACTGCCCACCACCGGGGACTGTGTACGGAGAAGGCAATTCGAAATCGGAGGGCTTGCTCGGCTTAGTGAACCGTGATTGACGGTAACCACTCGGCCATGAGCCGGAGATATTCGCATCTGTGATGCGCCACGACAGTCTGCGAGTCACCGAGCGCTTCGGGGTCTCCGTGGAGTACTTCGCCGGAATCACGATTGTCGCGGTGGAAGAAATCAGCGTTTTCATCGCGGGTGCCCAAGCGTGAGTCTCAAAACGAATAGAACGCTCCCACGGTCCTTGGTACATCAACTGGTAGCAGCCCAACGTGTTGTTATTCGAGCTGGTGGTGCATCCGCGAGCCGTACGCGGCTCGGTGTTGCCGTAGTACGTCATGTCCCAAAAGTGGCGGACCCGGGAATCCTTGAACACAGCATCCTGACACTCTGGAGCACGTCCGGCTGCTTTCTCGACGCCTTGGCTGGGGGCACGACCTGCGAATCCGCTACCGAAGTTGATCTTCTCCCAGCGGTATCCAGAATCAGTCCCCTCAAGTGGCTTTGCACGACAGGTGAACTTCACATAACCCTTGGGGCCTTCATAGGAATATTCCTTGGGAATCCCCCACCACTTCTCCACACCCACACGCACGGGCCGTCCGTTGTAGCCAATGGCGGATGCAACATCACTCTTACCCTGTTCAATCGCATACACAATGTCGGTCTGGCAACCCACGTTGTCCATGGAACCCCACCAGTGGTCGGTGTCAAAGCGAGATCCAGAGAGAATCTGCTTGGAATCGGTGACGTTGACACCGTCTAGATAGGGCGTGCGCTGACCGAGCCACACCTCCGGTGCTTCTGGGGTCACGAGACGATAAGGACTGTCGCCGACGCGCGCCTTTGGAGCATTCGGGTACTTAGCTGCCAATGAAGCGGGCAACCACTTGCTAATGGTGATGCCTCGCGGGATGTCGTTCTGGAGCAGGCCGAATGAAATCGGTGTATTTCCAGCGACTGCGGAGTCGTATTCCTCCCAGCACCCCGTCACCGGATCGGTCGGGCGGGCACTAGCCATGCCGGGCGTCAAGAGACCGGCACTCAACCCGATCGCGCAAACGCCCAAGGTGACAAGTCGATAGGAACTCTTCATTGACCCTCCAAGGTCGTGGCTTGGCTAAGCCCAGCCTACAAAATACCGATCTGGGCCGACCCGAGGCAACCCGAAGCGCACTATTGGGACGTACACTCAAGCCATGGGAGCCCTTATCGCAGTCATCGTGATCGTCGTCATCCTCATAATCCTCGCCCTGATCGTCGTGGGGCAGTTCAACAAACTCAGGCGCTTGGATCTGCTGAGCCAGGGCGCCTTCGCCGATATCGACACCCTGCTTACTAAGCGGGCTGACCTGGTGCCCAATCTGGTGGCCACAGTGCAGGGCGCCAAGGACTTCGAGGCT
>CAINMH010000103.1 GCA_903850745.1 uncultured bacterium | reverse complement strand
GCGCCAATGGCTTGGACCCGCAACACGTCGAAAGTGCCGCCGAAAAAGAGCCCGTCTTTGCCGAGTGCGTTTACCTCGGTGGTAGCGAAGAAGCCAATGAGCAGGCTGCCAAGGATGCCACCGACGAGGTGCACGCCCACGACGTCGAGCGAGTCATCGAATCCGAGCTTGTACTTCAGCGTGACTGCAAATGCGCAAATGACACCGGCAATGGCGCCGATTGCAATCGCACCCCATGGAGCCACGAACGCACAGGCCGGCGTGATCGCAACCAAGCCAGCGACTGCACCTGATGCGGCCCCAAGGCTGGTGGCATGGCCATCGCGAACCTTCTCCACAATGAGCCAGCCCAAAACTCCAGCTGCCGTGGCCACCATGGTGTTGGTGAATGCCAAGGCCGCGACATCGTTCGCACCGAGCGCCGAACCGGCGTTAAAGCCAAACCAGCCGAAGTAGAGCAAAGATGCGCCAAGGACAACAAATGGCAAGTTATGTGGCTTCATGGGAATCTTGCCAAAGCCGATCCGCTTCCCCATAACGAGAACGAGTGCCAGACCAGCCGCGCCTGCGTTGATGTGCACGGCCGTGCCACCGGCAAAGTCGAGTACACCGAGGTTGGCCAACCATCCTGCACCATCGCCACCGAGAGTGTCGCTGCCGAAGTCGAACACCCAGTGCGCGACCGGGAAGTACACCAAGGTGACCCATGCTGCAACAAAGATTCCCCAGGCGAGGAACTTCATGCGATCTGCGACTGCTCCAGAAATGAGCGCCACAGTGATGATCGCAAACATGAGTTGGAACATCGCGAATGCGAGAGCCGGGATCGGATACTGACCGCCGTTCTGGGCGAGTTGACCCACGAGACCAGTAAGGCCGTTGAGCGAGAAGTCGCCGATGAATCCATTGCCGCTGTCAGCAAAGGCGAGGGAGAAGCCAAATGCCACCCACAGCACTGTGACAATGCCGATCGCGAGAAACGACATCATGATCATGTTCAGCACGCTCTTTGAGCGAACCATGCCCCCGTAAAAGAACGCCACACCAGGCGTCATGAGCAGCACAAGTGCAGCTGCTGTAAGCACCCAGGCGGTATCGCCTGCGCTAATCTCCATAGGAAGAGCCTCCTCGAAAACGGGCTAAAGGTATGGAGTCGCCGTTGACCCCTGGACATTTCAGAGTCTGGCGTTAGCGCGTTTCGGGAGAAGACCTGCGATGTTTCGTGCCGGTGACTAAGGGGTCGATTTGTGTTACAGGTATGTCACAAGGTCAGGAGCCAATGATGGCGTCGACGAAGGCGACGGGGTCGAATGGCGCTAGATCATCTGGGCCCTCGCCGAGGCCCACGAGCTTGACGGGAACACCGAGCTCGCGCTGAACCGACACGACAATGCCACCTTTGGCGGTGCCGTCGAGCTTGGTAAGCACGATGCCAGTGACGTCTACAACTTCGGAGAAAACTCTGGCCTGCATCAAGCCGTTTTGACCGGTGGTTGCGTCGAGAACAAGGAGGACTTCGTCGACGGGTCCATGCTTTTCGGCCACGCGCTTGACCTTGCCGAGTTCGTCCATGAGGCCGACTTTCGTGTGAAGTCGTCCGGCGGTATCGATCACGACAGTGTCCACCTCGGCAGCCACACCGACGGCGACTGCCTCGAACGCCACGCTTGCGGGATCCCCGCCCTCTGGGCCGGTCACGACCGCTGCGCCCACACGATCACCCCATGTCTGCAACTGCTGTGCAGCTGCGGCGCGGAACGTGTCAGCGGCGCCGAGGACCACAGTGCGATCCTCTGCTACCAAGAGCCGGGCCAGCTTCCCCACGGTGGTGGTTTTGCCGGTGCCATTGACCCCGACGACCAGCACAACCGCAGGACGATCGGCGTGCCGTGCCGTGGCCAAAGAACGGTCCATGCTGGGATCGACAAGAGCGAGCAGTTCTTCGCGGAGCAAGGCCTCGATGGTGGCCGCGTCTCGCACGGAGTCCACGCGCACGCGAGTCTTTAATCTCTCGAGCAATTCCGCCGTTGCTGAAACGCCGAGATCCGCAATGAGCAAAGTCTCTTCGATTTCATCCCACGTCGCGGCGTCCAAACTGTCGCGCGATAGCAAAGCGAGCAGTCCCTTACCGAGCGCGTTATTCGATCGCGACAGGCGAGCGCGAAGACGTCCCAGCCGACCGCGGGCCGGCTCTGGAACATCGAGAACAGCAGCGTCGATGTCTTCGACAACAGCGACTTGCTCGACAATCGGAGCCGGCGGAATCGCGACGTCCAAAATTTCGGAGAAGGCATCCGGAGCTTCGATCACCGGCTCGTCGGAAAGTTGGTCGACCGCAGTTGCCGCCGGGCGAGCCACCACGGGCTTGGCAGGGGCGTGCTTGCGACCGCGGACGAGTCCGACTATGAGGCCCGCACCCACGACGAGTACGCCAATGGCGATGAGCAGGTAGATCCAGACAGATTCCACGAGGTGATCCTCCAGAGTCAGGCGGTGTCGCGAAGTTTCTGACTGATCACCTGGGTCACACCATCGCTGCGCATAGTGACGCCATACAACGCGTCGGCAACTTCCATGGTGCGCTTTTGGTGCGTGATCACGATCAACTGCGACGAGTCGCGCAGTTCTTCGATGATGTCGATGAGTCGACCGAGGTTAACGTCGTCGAGTGCGGCCTCGACCTCATCAAGGACGTAGAACGGACTCGGACGAGCCTTAAACAGCGCGACGAGGAAAGCTACGGCCGTCAGGGAGCGCTCACCACCGGAGAGCAGCGACAGTCGCTTAACCTTCTTGCCCGGCGGACGAGCTTCAACATCAACGCCAGTGTTCAACAGATCAGAAGGATCGGTGAGGATCAAGCGACCTTCGCCACCGGGGAATAGCCGCGCAAAAACGCGCTCGAACTCCCGGGCTGTGTCCTCGAATGCCTGCGAGAAAACTTCTTGCACGCGATCGTCTACGTCCTTGATGATCTGCAGGAGGTCATTGCGGGACTTCTTGAGGTCTTCGAGTTGTTCGGTGAGGAAGCGGTGCCGCTCCTCCATCGCATCAAACTCCTCAAGAGCCAAGGGATTGACCTTGCCGAGGAGGGCGAGCCCACGCTCGGCCTCCTTCAGCCGCTTCTCTTGCTCCACGCGGTTGTACGGTTGCGGCTCCTGCAGCTCGACCGGTTCATCGCCCGGGGATTGCGGCGACGGCGGCACAAGTTGATCGGGACCATATTCAGCGATCAAAGCCTCAGGCTCGACGCCGTACTCCTCAATCCCTCGGATCTCCATCTGCTCAATACGCATCCGCTGCTCAGCCCGCGCAACCTCGTCGCGATGTACGGAATCGGTGAGCTTCTCCATCTCGCCACCCCACTCCCGCACGGAGATACGGAGACGACCCACCTCACCATCGCGTTCGGCGCGCTGTGCCTCAGCCGCATCACGAACCTGCGCGGCTTCGGCAAGTGAAGCGTCGAGGCGCTCAAGAACACGGACAATCGCTGCGCTCACGGCTACAGCAACGAGAGCCTCACGTTCACGACGCTCGCGCAAAGCGATCGCGCGAACCCGAGCTGCCCGCTCGGCGGAGGCAGCCTTCTCAAGTTGCTCGGCCCGGGCTGCAAGTGCGCCGCAGCGCTCCTCGCCAGTGCGCACGGAAAGGCGAGCATCCACTTCTGCTTGACGGGCAACGCGCGCACGCTCGGCGAAGATTTCGCGATGATCAATATCGATATCGTCGGCAGGCCGCTCCTGCTCAGCGGCAGCCAGTCGCGTTTCGAGTTCGGTAAGTGTTGCGCTGTCGGCGTCACGCGCTTGCTCGGCTTCACGACGAGCCTGCGTCAAACGATCAGACTCCGCTGCGCCAGCGCGCGCAGCCTGCCCCAGCGCACCAAGTTGTTCCGCGACAGCAGCCATGCGCGCGTCTGAATCGTGCAGGCGATCGAGCGCCGCTGAAACGGTGCTCGCAGCGGCTTCCTGCTCCACGAGCACCGCGATCTGCTGGAAACGTGCGCGCTCAACCCGGTGCTGTGCCTGCTCGAGAGCTGCACTGGCTGCATCAACCGCAGCCTGCACCTCGAGCAAGCTTGGTGCACGACTAGTGCCACCCACAGCAACATGGGGGCCTACAACATCGCCATCAAGCGTGACCACAGTGAGCCCGGATCGCACTGCCTGGAGGGCTTCTGGGGCGCGCACATCGTCAACAATCACTGAGCTGTGGAATGCGGTCAGTGAACGAATCAAGTCCTCTGGGCCGCGCACAAAATCACGGACCCGACGCATACCGAAGGGAACATTGGGCTGTTGCGTTTGCGCGTCGATGAGTACGAGGGATGCTCGTCCCCCATCCGATTCGCGCAGAACCCAAATCGCACCTGCTGCCGCTTCGGCGCCGGTGACCGCCACTGCATCCGCTAAGGGACCAAGTGCGGCGCCCACTGCGGCCTCATAGCCCGCCTCGATCTGCAGGAGTGCCGACACCGCTCCGACGACCCCGGGGACTGCACGCTCGGGGTCAAGAAGAGCGCCAGTGCCATCGCGGCGATCAAGGCCGATCTGCAGTGCCTCAAGTCGAGCAGCAGCGGTCGCTCGTTCGCGATCGGCATCCGACTCCTCCGCGCGCAAAGCGGAGAGTGCGCGGTCAGCGAGGTCAAGTCGCTCAGCAGCCTCTTCATGTTGTGCATCGAGACCAAGTTCACCGTCGTCGAGACCAGCGATCTGGGCCTCCAAAGCATGGAACTCCTGCTGCGCTTTCTCCGCACGTGCACGCGCATCTGCAACCTGCACGTCGAGTCGTTCGATCTCAGCGGTGCCTGCCTCGACGCGTGAACGTGCAGCCGCAACACGACCGACGAGCCGCGCCATGCCCTCTCGGCGATCAGCTTCGGCCTGCTTTACGGCTGAAACACGTCGCTCTTCAGCAGAGTGGGCTTCTTCAGCAGCGCCTCGCGCAACGACAGCGTCAGCGAGAACTGTGCGCTCACGCTCAACCTCGCGACCAAGTTCGAACTCTTCGGCACGCAGCGCCCGGGCATCGTGTTCAAGTACTTCGGGATCGCGTCCGGCAGGTTCTTCATTGAGATCCTGTACGCGCACACGCTCGGCAGCAAGTGATGCCGTGCCCATGAAACGCTCCTTCAGTGCTGCTAGGGCGTACCAAGTCTGCTGCGACTGGGCGAGCAGAGGACTGTCTTGCACAAGTGCATCTTCGACTAGCTGTAGTCGAGCCTGTGCCTCGTGCAGAGCCTTTTCGACCTCTGCGCGGCGCTCACGCAGCGCAGTCTCGTCAGCAACTTCGGCAGCAAGCGCGTGCCGCATCTGCACAAGATCGTCCGCAAGTAGGCGCAGACGCGCATCGCGCGCATCTGACTGGATGACGACTGCGCGACGCGCGACCTCGGCTTGTCGGCCCAGTGGCTTCAACTGGCGTCGAAGTTCGGCAGTGAGATCCTGCAAGCGGGTCAGATTGGCTTGCATCGCATCGAGCTTGCGAAGTGCCTTCTCCTTGCGCTTGCGATGCTTGAGAACGCCTGCTGCCTCTTCAATGAAGCCGCGACGATCTTCCACTGATGCCTGCAGGACCGAATCGAGTTGGCCCTGACCCACGATGACATGCATCTCGCGACCGATACCTGAGTCCGAGAGCAACTCTTGGATATCAAGGAGTCGGCATGGACTGCCGTTAATCGAGTATTCGGAACCGCCGTTGCGGAACATGGTGCGACCGATCGTGACCTCGGCAAACTCAATAGGAAGTACGCCGTCGGAATTGTCGATCGTCAGCAGTACTTCAGCGCGACCAAGAGGAGCACGGGTTGAGGTGCCCATGAAGATGACGTCTTCCATCTTGCCGCCGCGCAAGGACTTGGCGCCTTGCTCACCCATGACCCAAGCAAGCGCGTCGACGACATTGGACTTGCCCGATCCATTAGGACCGACCACGCAGGTAATCCCCGGCTCGAAGTTAAGTGTCGTGGCCGAGGCGAAGGACTTGAACCCCTTGAGGGTCATGCTGGACAGATGCACTTCGGACGCCGCTCCACATCGTTCGGGTGGCGCAACCCTACCCTCAGCGGTCCCCCGCCGTACGCCGAGTTGGCGGCGTGCGCTGGCAGCGGGGGCAGCGGTAGGACGAGCGATTCATGAATGGCTCTCGAACAATGAGGCTCCCGCACCTTCCACAGGGCTCCCCTGCCTGCCCATAGGCGTCCAACGAGCGCTCAAACCAGCCACTCTCACCGTTGACATTGACGTAGAGCGCGTCAAAGGAGGTGCCGCCAGCGGCCAATGCCGACCCCATGACGTCCCGGGCATGCCCAAGCAGTTCGAGCGCCTGAGGACGGGTTAAGGCCTGGGCAGAGCGCTCTGGGTGGATCCGGGAGCGCCACAGGGTCTCGTCCGCGTAGATGTTGCCCACCCCAGAAATCAAGGTTTGGTCCAGTAGCGAGCGTTTGATCCCAGATCCCCGCCGGCGCAACGAGGCCACAAAGGCATCGTCGTCAAAGTCGGGGTCAAACGGATCCCGGGCAATGTGAGCAATCGTGGCGGGAATCCGGCCACCTGTGCCGTCATCAATCAATTCGTCCATCGCGAGGCCACCGAAGGTGCGTTGGTCTACAAAACGCAGGTCCCGGCCCCGGTCGGCGAAGCCAATGCCCACCCGGAGGTGGGTTTCCGGTGGACTGGATCGTGGCACCACAAGCAGCTGGCCACTCATGCCCAAATGCGCTACGAGGCAGGACTGCTCGTCATCAAGCGGCAACCATAAGTACTTGCCACGTCTGCTGACGCACGCGAATGAACGACCCGTCAGCCGATCGACGAGACTGCCGGCTCCGCCCGGATTGCGACGTACAGCACGATCGTGCAGGACCTCGACCCGCGAGATTCGGCGATCCACCACGCACGATGCGAGGCCGCGCCGAACCACTTCGACTTCAGGGAGTTCGGGCACCTCAGGCCTCAGAAATAGCCGTGTACGCCGCTTCGGCTACCTGCTGCTCAGCTTCCTTTTTCGATCGTCCGAAACCCTCGCCATAAATTTGCTCACCGACGCGCACATGAGCAGTGAATTCTTTGGCGTGATCAGGGCCAGTCTCCGTCAGCAGATACTCAGGCACCCCCAGACCGCGGGCCGCCGAGATTTCTTGCAAGGAGGTCTTCCAATCCAAACCGGCAGTGAGGGTGGCCGCACGTGCGATGAGCGGATCAAAGAATCGGTGCACGAGTTCGGTCGCCGTGGGCAGCCCGAGGTTTACGTAGACAGCACCGATGATGGACTCCATCGCATCAGCGAGAATCGAACTCTTCTCACGTCCGCCCGTCTGCTCCTCGCCGCGCCCCAGGCGCAGATAGGCACCCAAATCGACACTACGGCTCACGGCCGCGAGAGCGGTGGCGTTGACGACGACTGCACGCATCTTCGCTAAATCGCCTTCGCTGCGTTCGGGGTGTTCGCTAAACAGCGTGTCGGTTACGACCAGCCCGAGGACTGAGTCGCCGAGGAACTCCAGTCGCTCATTGTGTGGAAGGCCCCCGTTTTCGTACGCGTAAGAACGATGGGTGAGGGCTATCTCTAGCCACTCTGGGTCAAGTGCGACACCCAGGTCAGCTAGCAAGGTCACCGGATCGCGATGAGTCATGCGCTCGGCTCCCCGTTACTCGAGATCAGACGTCGAGAACCTGGCGCTTGGCGTAGGTGCCACATGTCGGACATGCAGTGTGAGCGAGCTTCTTCTCACGGCATCGCGCACACAAAACGAGCGTGGGCGCCGATGTCTTCCACTGGGACCGGCGATGCCGGGTATTGGAACGCGAGGTTTTGCGTTTGGGAACTGCCACGTCACACCTTCCTTACCTAATCCTGCTCATCTTCGATCAATGCTGTGAGAGCGGCCCACCGTGGGTCGACCTCATCGTGCGAATGCTCGGGATCTTCTGCCAGACGCGCTCCACAGGCGGAGCACAGTCCGGGGCAGTCCTCCCGACACACTGGTGCGAGGGGCAGTTGAAGGACAACCGCATCTCGCACCGTTGGCTCAAGGTCAAGAAGATCTCCCTCGAGCACCAGATCATCTTCGCTGAGTTCTTCGCCCTCCCGCTGCGGCGGAAAGAGGAACAACTCAGTGAGTTCGACCTGTTCTCGCCAAGTGACCGGATCCAGACAACGTGCACACTCTGCGTGCACAGTGCCTTCGACCGTCCCCCTGACGAGGATCCCGTCAACGACGAACTCGAACGTTAAATTCAACGTTAGGTCCGACCCTTCGGGGAAGGTAGCCAAGGCGACGCCGAGATCAGCCGGTGCCGGCACAAGGCGGTCCACTTCCAGCAACGAACCTCGCTTGATTTCGCGGGTGTCAAACACCAGCGGTGGGCGAGATTCGGGGCCGGTCAGGGCTACCCCCATGTCTACACAGGATCACATCGACCCCGTCAGGGCCGTCGCACAGGATATCCGAGATCGGAGCGTACGACGACACCGGTCAGGTGAGGCCGCTAGGACAGGAAGGCGCCCTGCTCGTCCTCATAGGGCTGGGCGGCAGATTCAGCATCCTCGCGAAGACGCTCGCGCCCACGCTCGACCGTGGTCAGCGTCTTATGCAGCGTGACCTCAAAAGCTGCCAAACGGCCGTCAATGTAGTCATCAGTCTCGAAACGCATCGCCTCAAGTTCGTTCACCAGGGCAGCGCGGACAGCATCGGCCTCTCGAATCGCCTCCAGGTAGACCTCGTGCTGGGAGACAAGCCGGCGCTGCTCCTCATGAGCCGAATCAATGATGGCGTTGGCCTCGGCCCGACCACCCTCGAGAACGGATTGTCGATCGCGCAGGACCAAATCGGCATGGCTGAGCGCGGTCGGCAACATCTCGCGGATTTCGTCGATCAGGCCCAAGACCTCCGCCCGGTTGACCAAGCACGATGCCGACAGGGGCATGGCCTTGGCTTCCTCCACGATCGCGGCGAGGTCGTCGAGCCGTTCGATGACGTCCATATTCCTACCTTTGCGACTTCAGGGCCTCGACGAAGCGGGCGTGGACGACATCGGGAACCAACCCTTCGATGCTGCCGCCATATGTGCCCACCTCCTTCAACAGGCTCGATGAGATGTAGCTGTACAACGGATTCGTGGAGATGAAGATGGTCTCGACCTTCGAGAGTCGATAATTCATCTGTGCCATCTGTAACTCGTAGTCGAAGTCACTGATGGCGCGCAGGCCCTTAATGATCGCGGTGATGCCGTTATCCGCGCAGTAATCGACAAGAAGTCCGTGGAAGGCGTCCACGGTGACGTTGCCTAAAGGTGCCACGACATCCTGGAGCATCTCGATGCGCTCCTCGACGGTGAAGAGACTCGCCTTCTTCTTGTTGATGAGCACTGCGACGACTACCTCATCTGCGAGGTCAGAGGCGCGCGTAAAGACATCCAGATGACCGTTGGTCACCGGATCGAATGAGCCCGGACACACTGCCTTGCGCACCGCACCTCCTAGATCAACTGCAGGGCTTGACCGTACCAAAGAGAGGTCTCGCCATAGGCCTTGTGCGCAGACGACCAGCCGTCGGGAAGAGGGTTGGATTGGTCACGTGTGGGGCGCTCGACCACCACATCGGCATCAGGGGCTAGCCAGCCAGCCTCCAACAGCCTCACCAGCAGGTCTCGAATGGTCGCCGAGTCGACTTCGTACGGCGGGTCCGCGAGGACTAGATCCGCACAGATCGGGGCGCGCCCAGACAGGGCACCTACGTCCGTGTGGACGAGGGTGGCTCCGGGAATCCCCACCGCCTCGATATTGCGCTGGATCACCGCACACGCTTGCGCATGCTGCTCGACAAGGACAACTTTTTCGGCACCGCGACTAAGCGCTTCGAGACCCAGTGCGCCAGATCCGGCATAAAGATCGAGGACCACCAGACCGGGCCACGTCAATCGTGCATCTAAGCGAGAGAAAAGCGCTTCACGCACGCGGTCGGTTGTGGGTCGTGTTCCTTTGGGCGGCACCACTAGCCGACGCCCACCCGCTGATCCAGCAATGATGCGCGTCATCAGGCCTTCTGGAGGAAGTCGGTGCTGTCCTCGTCGGACAGTGCGGCAACAGCCCGGCGAAGCCCGGGCAATGACAGTAGATCAGGGTCTTCGTCTATGAGCACGATTGCGTCCTCTCGTGCGGCGGCGACGATGTCTTCATCTCGTACGACTTCGAGGAGGCGCAAAGTTGAGCGTCGACCCGATTGCACCGCGCCCAAAACATCGCCCTCACGACGTTGTTCAAGGTCAAGTCGCGACAGGGCGAAGCCGTCAGTAGTAGAGGCGATTGCTTCGAGTCGAGTTCGACCAGGTGAACCGAGTGGCGCCTTGGTGATGAGCAAACACAGACTTGCATGTTCGCCGCGGCCAATGCGGCCACGCAGCTGGTGGACCTGGGAAACACCAAATCGCTCAGCATCGAGAACGACCATCACCGATGCGTTTGGGACGTCTACTCCGACTTCAATCACACTCGTAGCGACAAGAACGTCGATTGTCCCGTCCACAAACTCCTGCATAACACGATCCTTCTCATCAGAGGGCATGCGGCCATGCAGGGCCGCGACATGAAGCCCCGACAAGATCCGGGTGAGTTCGCTCAGCGTCTCCATCACCGAAGCGCCTTCGACCGGCTCATCCCCAATGCGAGGACAGACAACGTATGCCTGACGTCCCTGCGACACTTCTTCGCGAATCCGCTCCCAAGCTCGGGTCACATGCGCAGGTTTCTCCAATTCGGCGACCACATGTGTGGTGATCTCCTTACGGCCTGCTGGGATTTCTGTGAGAGTGGAGACATCAAGGTCACCAAACACCGTCATCGCAATCGTCCGCGGAATCGGCGTTGCAGTCATGACCAGCACATGCGGTCTCGTGCCGTCCGGAGCCTTTGCGGCGAGGGCTGCGCGTTGCTCCACTCCAAACCGGTGCTGTTCGTCGATCACGACAAGGGCGAGGTCGGCAAAAGTCACACGATCTTCAATCAACGCGTGCGTGCCGATCACGATGCCAGCCTCACCACTCGCGATGTCCAAAAGGGCCTGTCGTCGCTGCGCCGTAGTCATCGAACCTGTGAGCAACGTGACTGTTGTCCCGTGGGAGTCACCCCCTAACCGACTGCGTTCGGCCAACGGCCCGAGCATGGATGTGATCGTGCGCAGGTGCTGCTGCGCAAGAATTTCGGTGGGTGCAAGCAGTGCGGCCTGACCACCCGCATCGACGACCGCGAGCATGGCGCGAAGTGCCACGACAGTCTTTCCGCTGCCCACCTCACCTTGCAGGAGTCGATGCATCGGATGGTCTTGACTGATCTCTTTCTCAATCTGTGCTCCTACCGAGCGCTGACCAGAAGTCAGTTCGAAGGGCATCCGGGCGTCGAATGCAGACAGCAATCCCATGGCCGAGGACATGCGGGGAGCGGCAGGGAGCGCCCGCAACTCGCGTCGACGTTGCGCGAGGACAACTTGATGTACAAATGCCTCGTCAAAGCGAAGCCGATCAAGCGCAGCGTCTGCTTCGTCGCGCGATGCAGGTCGGTGTAGGGCGACATACGCATCACGGAGACCCATGAGGTTATGTGCAGATCGCACCGCTTCGGGAAGCGTGTCTTCGACATCGTCGAGCCCGTCGAGCACCGTCTCCACGGTTTTGCGGATCTGCCAAGACGCAATTTTGGCCGTCGCGGGATAGACGGGTATGAGCGCCCCAGCGAAGGCGGACACGGAGTCAGGATCTTCCTCGGTCTGCAACACGAACTCTGGGTGCGCGAGTTGGCGACGTGATTGGTAGGCCGACACTTTGCCAGCAAAGAGTCCAAACTCACCCTGCTTGGGGATACGAAATCGTGGACGCTGTTGCTTGTGAAAGTAGACGAGGGTGAGTTCACCGCGACCATCGGTCACGACCACTTCAGTGATCCAGTTGGGGCGGCCACGCATTTGCCGGGTCGATGAACTGCGTACCTGTGCCATAACCGTCACGTGCTCGTCGAGAGGAAGTGAATCGAGGTCGGTCAACTCCCCATGAATCGCGTAACGACGCGGATAGTGGCTGAGTAGATCCCCCACCGTGACCATGCCGAAGTGTTCCTCAAGTTTTGTTGCCGAGACACCGCCGACCACCGACTTCAGCGGCTTATCCAGAGAAGACATCACTCGACACCGATGATGAGTGGCCACAGTGGCTGGCCGCCGTCATAAACGACCATGTCGATGCCCGGATGCACCCGAGCAAGCCACGTCTCCAACGCTTCGGACAAACCAGCCGAGTCCAGACCTGCCACGACCGTTACTAACTCGCTGCCGGTAGTCAGCATTCGTTCGATAACGGCCTGCGCAACTACGAACGAGTCATTGCCGATGTGCACAATGTCGCCGTCAGCAAGGCCGAGAACATCGCCAGCGCGACATTCACCCACACTCGTGAGAGCTTCACGAGTGGCAATGGTGATCGCGCCATAGTGTGTGGCACTTGCTGCTCGCGTCATGGCGATGACGTCATCTTCGAAGAGCGCGCTGGGCTCATGCACGGCTACTGCCGCAAGGGATTGCACCACAGAACGAGTAGGTATCACTGCTACACGAAGTCCTTGCGCACGTGCCTCTTCTGCGGCCGCTTCGGCAACAGCCCGGGTATCGCGATCACTCGGGAGCACGATGACCTCAGATGCTTCACAACGATCGATCGCGTGGAGAATCTCACGGGTCGACGGTCGACGTGTGGGTTCGACCGGAACTACAACCGCACCACCATCAGCCAACATCGCCGCAACACCAGGGCCAGTCGCAACAACAACAAGCGAACGGCCACCCTTGGGCTCTGGTGTCAGCGTCTGTAGGTGCGTAATACGAATGCGGTGGGGCCGACCAACTTCCAACGCCGCTTCAACTGCGGCACCCGCATCGTCGACGTGCACATGCACGTTCCACAGCGGATCACCGCCCACGACCACGAGCGAATCACCCAATGCTTCGAGTCGCGACCTCAGCACATCGACGCCAGCCTCCGTGGCATCAAGCAGGTACATGACTTCATAGGCGGGACCGCCGTAGGCCTCCTGCGTCTCATGCGCGATAGCTGCACGCACCGGGACGTGTGGGCGTCCTATGCCGGTCAGCACATCCATCATCGCGTCGTAGACCACCACGAGGCCCGCACCACCAGAGTCAACGACTCCGGCCCGACGCAGCGCCGGGAGCATCTCGGTGGTCTGTGCGAGAGCCGCGCGGGCTCCGGCCGCGCCCGCCTCAACTACCGCCACGACACCATTGCCGTCACTCGCTTCCGCAGCATCCGCCGCGGCGCGCGCAACGGTGAGGATCGTGCCTTCAACAGGAGCTGCAACTGCGTGGTAGGCGAGGTCGCTGGCGCGGCGTAGAGCGCGACGTACGAGCGGGCCATCAAAGGCCGCTCCATCGGGAATGCTGCGAAGTTCCTCAGCGAAGGCACGCAAAATCTGGGCGAGGATTACGCCCGAGTTGCCTCGAGCACCCAACAACGCGCCTCTGGCCATGGCCGCGCCGACCTGCGACAACGTGGCGTCCGACCGGGCAGCCGCCTCATCGATGGCCTCCGCTGTCGACTCCAGCGTCATGTACATGTTGGTGCCGGTGTCGCCATCGGGCACCGGGAAGACGTTGAGGGAGTCAATCGCGGCCCGCTGGGCCCCCAGGGACTCCAAGGAGACCTGGATCCACTGGCGGACGGTGTCTACGCTGACGATGGCAGCCATGGCTCCTCCTCCCGGGGCGGCCCTATAAAACTCCCTGACCGGGTGACGCTACCCCGCCAGAGCCTTCAGGAGGCCGATTTGGGGTGCCGACTACGCCTCGGCTACTCTTGGCCGTCGCCGACTAGGCGATTAATGCGACGAACGATTTGCAACGTAAAGGGAGTGCACCATGGCGGCCAACTGCGAAGTCTGCGGCAAAGGACCGATCTACGGTCACGCCATCTCCCATTCCCACCGTCGCACTAACCGCCGCTGGGTGCCGAACATCCAAAAGGTGCGTGTTCTCGTGGGCCGCACTCCCAAGCGCCTCAACGTATGCGCCTCCTGCCTTAAGGCCGGCAAGGTAGCTCGCGCCTAATCACTTCCCTATCGGAAGTGATCCCAGCCCCCGCGCTCAGCGTAGGGAGCATCTCCCACCAGAACTCCTGGTGTCTTGGCCGCTCGCACTGAACCAATCACGGTGAACTCCGCGGGCAAGGTTGCGCCTTTAGGGAATGTCGCCAAGAGCGCATGATCATCCCCGCCCGCCAACAGCCACACCAACGGATCAGCGTTGTATGCGGCCGCTGCATCGCGAATCGGATCGGCGACAACAAGACAATTCGGATCGATGATGATTTCGACACCGGACGCCTGCGCGATATGCCCAGCGTCGGCGACAAGGCCGTCACTAACATCGAGCATCGCCGTTGCACCCGCGTCTGCGGCTGCTGGTCCCGCGGCATAGGGCGGCTCAGGTACGCGATGGGCGTTGACCAATACACGCGGGGCCCGGAACCCGCGCGATAGCACCGCGAGTCCAGCAGCGGCCCATCCGAGGCGACCGGCCACCGCAAGAACGTCGCCCGCCCGTGCACCTGAGCGGAGCACGGGAGATCGCCCTTCCAGATCGCCGAACGCCGTCACGCTCACAATGATCGTGTCGCTGCGTACGACGTCTCCCCCGATCACACCAGCGCCCACGAGTCCGGCCTCTTCAGCCAGACCTTCTGCGAGTTCTCGAGCCCAGGACGACTCAAGGTCAGCCGGCACGCCGAGACCGATGAGCAAAGCGGTGGGACGAGCGCCCATGGCCACAACGTCTGCGAGGCTCGCGGCAGCTGCCCGACGCCCCACATCATGGGCGCTGGACCAGTCGCGGCGAAAGTGCCTGCCTTCGACGAGGACGTCGACTGTGGTGACCACACGCCCATCCGGCGTCGTGAGCACAGCAGCGTCATCTCCCGGACCCACCTGCGCCAGCGGAGCTGCTGGCAGCACGGCGCGCATGGCGCTAATGAGACCGAATTCGCCGAGGTCGCCGGCAGAGTCAGACATCACGCACTCATCAACGAAGTCCAGCGCCGCGGACTAACGCGTCACTAACAAGACGTTGAACCACCTCTGGATAGGTCACACCGCCATGGGCCCACATGCGCGGGAACATCGAAATCGGGGTAAATCCCGGCATCGTGTTCAGCTCGTTGATGATGATGCTGCCGTCAGCGCACACAAAAAAGTCCACGCGTGCAAGACCTTCACCCGCTACCGCGTCAAAGGCAAGGATCGCGAGGCGCTGCAACTGCGCAGTCGTCCCCGCATCGAGCTGCGCTGGAACCACAAGATCAGCGGAGTCATCGAGATACTTCGCGTCGAAGTCGTAAAACTCGTGGTTCCCTTTCACGATGATTTCGGCGCAGACACTCGCACGTGGAATCCCGTCAGCATCGATGAGTACGCCACACTCCACTTCTCGTACGCCCTCGAATCCGGCTTCAATCACCAGACGAGGGTCATGCAATCGCGCCTGCTCAATGCACGCAACCAAAGTTGCTTCATCGCGTACCTTGGAAATGCCCAGCGACGAACCTGCGCGCGCAGGCTTGACGAACAGTGGGAATCCGAGCTCAGCCACGCGGACAAGCGTCGCTTCGCGGTTAGTGATCCAGTCGCGGTTGCTAACGACTTCGTATGGACCAACCGGCAGACCAGCGATGCGAAACATCGCCTTCATATGCCCTTTGTCCATACCAGCCGCTGAAGCGAAAACGCCTGAGCCGACGTAGGGAAGCCCCACCGTCTCGAACAGGCCCTGAATCGTTCCGTCCTCACCCCAGGGCCCATGCAAGACCGGGAAGGCAACGTCAATCACACCTAGCGTTGAACCGGTGATCGACGTGAGGACGACCCGGCCTTCGGCATCGCGCCCCAGCGTCACAGGGTCACGGTCAGTGCGCACATGCGGCAAATAGCCATCACGGATCACCATGCGCTCAGGATCGTCATCCTCAACGACCCAGTGGCCAGCCTCCGTGATGCCCACCGGGATCACGTCGTACACATCGCGATCCAGCGCTCGAAGCACCGCACCAGCACTCACACATGAGATGGCGTGTTCACTACTGCGCCCGCCGAAGATGACTGCGACGCGTGTCTTCACCCCCTGACCGTATCCGGCGCCGTGGGCACCATGTGGGCCGGGACACGCCGAGCACTAGCCTGTGCGCATGACACAACCGCGGCAGCCAGCCACCGTGGCGGTCAATGCTGGTCGGCCATCCCAGCCAGGTGATCCGCTCAATCAGCCGATCACGCCAGTCTCTACGTATCTCGCTGGCGGCGACTCGCACTACCACCGCGACGCAACGATGCCTGAACACGCCTTCGAGACCGTCCTCGGCGCGCTCGAGGGAGGCACTGCCCTCGCGGTCTCCTCGGGTCAAGCCGCCGCTGGCGTCATCTTCGACATGCTGCACGTCGGCGCGGTCGTGGTCGCGCCGCTTGCTAGTTACTCGGGCATTCAAGCCCGTCTAGACGAACTCGATTTCACGGGACGCATTCGCCTACGCAAAGTAGACACCGCAGACAGCGCCGCTCTTGCGACCGCCTGCGAGGGCGCGCAACTGCTCTGGCTTGAGACTCCGTCCAATCCACTCATGGAAGTCACGGACATCGCAACGGCGGCTGAGATCGCGCATGGCGCCGGGGCCCTTGTCTCGGTCGACAACACCTTCGCAACCCCGATCCTGCAGCGACCGCTGGAGTCTGGTGCGGACTTTGTCATTCATAGTGCGACGAAGTATCTCGGTGGCCACTCTGACCTGCTTCTTGGCGCAATCGTTGCGTCCGATGAGGATTACGTAGCTGACTTCCGCTCACGTCGCGCCCAGTACGGCGCGACGTGTGGTGCGCTCGAACTATTCCTCGCAGCACGCGGCATCCGCACGCTTGCGATCCGCATGGAGCGTCATCAGAGCAACGCACAGGCTCTGCTAGACCGACTTGCGGCTCACCGCAACGTGGAAAAAGTCCGCTACCCCGGTTTCAGCGGAGTCATCTCCATCGACGTTCGAGGCGGAGCCGACGCGGCCGAACGTGTGTGTGCTGCCACGCAATTGTGGTTCCACGCCACGAGCCTCGGCAGTGTCGAGTCAACTCTTGAGCGCCGCCGCCGTTGGGCTGCAGAGTCTCCAATCGTGCCCGAGGGTCTGATTCGATTGTCTGTGGGCATCGAGGATGTCGATGACCTGTGGAACGACCTCGCGCAAGCACTAGACCACGCCTAAGCGTCAGTCGGCGACGCTCATCGCTTCAGCAGTGGTGTCACGCGACATAAAGGCCATCAACATCTTTTTCGGGCTCATGCCGTGATGGACTACCTGAACGACCTGCTCCGTGATGGGCATATCTACACCATGTGAATGGGCAAGTTCGAGAATCGGCTGACAACTCTTGACACCCTCGCACGTCTGTTTCGTTGCGGCGATGGTCTCCTCGATCGTCAACCCGCGCCCGAGGTTGAGTCCGAAGGTGCGGTTGCGTGAGAGCGGCGATGAGCAGGTTGCGATCAGATCTCCTACGCCTGCGAGCCCAAGGCATGTCATCTGATCGGCACCCAGCGCGACTCCCAGTCGCGAGATTTCGGCAAGTCCGCGTGTCATCAGGGCCGATTGCGAGTTTTCGCCAAACCCGAGGCCCACCGCCATGCCGTTTGCTAGCGCGATGACGTTCTTGACCGCGCCGCAGATCTCCGCGCCCACAACGTCGACGGTCCAGTACGGACGGAAGAAGTCGGTTGTGCACGCGTCTTGGAGCGCCTTTGCCCGATCTTCATCAACACACGCCACTGTGGTCGCTGTGGGTTGGCGCTGAGCAATCTCACGGGCCAAGTTCGGCCCCGATAGCACCGCGACATGAGACTCATCAATCCCAAGTGCTTCTTGGATGACCTGGCTCATGCGCAAGTTGGTGCCGAGCTCGATGCCCTTCATGAGGCTCACCATGAGGGCATCCGCCTCTACGTATGCGCCCCAATCCGCCAGATTGGTTCGAAGTGTCTGGGCAGGCACGGCGAGAATCACCATCTGTGAATCCACCAAAGCTTCACGGGGATCGACGGTCGCAACAATATTGGTGGGGAGCACGATGCCAGGGTGGTAAACCTCGTTCACATGCGTCGCATTGATCTGGTCGGCAACTTCAGCGTCGAGCCCCCACAAGGTGACATCGGCTCCAGCATCAGCCAGAACCATCGCGAAGGCGGTGCCCCACGAACCGCTCCCCATCACCGCTATGCGCGCCATCACTGCTCTCCCTTGCTCGTTCGCTTCCACACAAACCGCTGCGTCGGCGGTTGCTCCCCACGAATCTCGGCAAGAAGAGCCGTGATTGCATCCATGAGCCGCTCGGTTCCAATCCGCATTGTCTCAGGTGATAGATCCCCCGCGGGCAGGTCACTCAGATCAATGGGTGCGCCTATTCGAATTTCGATGCGCTTACGGGGAATTATGCGCAATTCCTTCTTGTAGGGACGCATGATGCGCTGGGCGCCCCAATGAGCCAGTGGAATCAGCGGGCGTCCGGACATCAGTGCGATCCGGACGGCTCCGCTCTTTGCTGACATCGGCCACAAGTCTGGGTCGCGGGTCAACGTGCCCTCCGGGTAGACGATGACGCATTCGCCTGATTCGACGGCAGTCACTGCATCGCGAATGGACTTAGCTGCATCGGCACTCTCACGATATACGCGTATTTGTCCTGCATCTGTGACAATCCAGCCGATGAACGGCACTCGGAAGATCGCCTCCTTGGCGAGGAACCGGGGCGGACGCCCATTGTTAACGAGTACGTGTGAGATCAGTAGCGGGTCGAGCCAGCTCATGTGATTCGCCGCGAGAACGATGCCACCATCGTCGAGGTGGAGATTCTCCTCGCCACGCCAATCGCGCTTGGTCACCAAAAGCAAGAACGGCTTCACGAGAATGATCGTGAGGCGTAGTGCTGGGCCAACACGCAATTTCGTCTTTCGAAGCCCCACCAACGCCTCCTCTCACATGCTCAATAACCGTGACACCTGAATCTTGGCACCTGCGGTGCTATCCCCGGGACCTGAGGGACTGATTGGATGGTGGGGTGGCCTGGCAGGTGATCGTTCCCGTCAAATCCCTGACGAACGCCAAATCCCGACTAGTAGCGCGCCCCGGTTCCCAACGAGAAGACCTAGCGCTTGCGTTCGCGATCGACGCAATCGGCGCAGCGTTGAACTGTGCATCCGTCGAGACGGTTCTCGTCACCACAGGTGATCCATTGGTGCAAGATGCGCTTGGCTCACTAGGCGTCAGCTTTCACCAGGACACCGGTGCGGGTCTCAATGCATCCATCGTCGAAGCTGCATCTACCTTGCCAGCGGGGAACATCGCCGCGTTAGTCGCGGATCTGCCGTGTCTTGACTCACGAGACCTTGAAGTTGCACTTGCATGCGCCGATACATTGGCTCGATCATTTGTCTGCGATGCGGCCGGTATAGGTACGACTCTCCTCATGGCCACAAGCGGGCATGCATTGCTTCCGAGATTCGGCACCCGCTCGCGCGCAGCACATGCAGCCTCAGGAGCCGTCGAGATCACAGATCCCCTGCAACGGCTACGTCGCGATGTCGATACAGCAGTCGACTTCTGGGACGCACAACGCATTGGCGTTGGACCCGCTACTCAAGCGGCGCTCGGATCGCGACAACACCCGGAATAGGTCAAGCGGAAAAGAAAAAGAAGTGGCCCGGTCAATAACTGACCGGGCCACTTCTGCGTTTCGTTTAGCGCTTACGCGCGGGTGCCTTCTTTGCTGCTGCCTTCTTGGCCGGAGCCTTCTTCGCAACAACCTTCTTGGCCGGAGCCTTCTTCGCAACAACCTTCTTGGCCGGAGCCTTCTTGGCCGGTGCCTTCTTCGCTGCTGCCTTCTTGGCCGGAGCCTTCTTCGCAGTAGTCTTCTTTCCGCCCGCAACGAGTGCCTTGAACTCCGCGCCTGCGCGGAACTTCGGCAACGTCGTGGCCTTGATCTGCACAGTCGCACCCGTCTGCGGGTTACGGCCCTGGCGTGCAGCGCGCATCTTGCTCTCGAAGACACCGAAACCGCTCAGCGCAACTTTCTCGCCGCGCGCAACTGCGCCCTTCAACTCATCGAGGAGCGACTCCACGATGCTTGTGACTTCACGCTTGCTGATGTCGAATTGCGCGGCAACCGCGTCAATGAGTTCACCCTTATTCACTGACTACCTCTCCGTCAGATCAGGCCGACCCCGTGGCCGGCGCTATACCTAACGTATACGGAGGGAAGAGTCTTAGCGCGCGCGGCACGCCAGAGAAGACGTGATAATCCTTACGCGGTAAGGGGTTACGGCGACTTGGGTTTTAGACCGTTGTTGGCAGAAACGCCGGGCGACGCTCTTCAAAAGTCGTGATGTCATCCGCGCTCTTCAGCGTGATTCCCACGTCGTCGAGACCCTCCATCAGGCGCCAACGCAGGTAGTCGTCAACATCAAAACTCGCGACAAGATCGCCAGCATGAATCTCTCGTGCGGCGAGATCTACTGTGACTGGAGTGGCAGGATCACTCTCCAGGAGACTCCAGAGGCGTTCTACGACCTCTTGATCCACCTGCGCGGTGAGCAATCCGCCCTTGCCGGAGTTGCCCCGGAAGATGTCCGCGAAGCGCGAGGAGATGACCACTTTGAAACCAAAATCCTGTAGCGCCCAGACCGCATGCTCGCGCGAGGAGCCCGTGCCGAAATCCGGCCCAGCGACCAGAATGGTCACGCCTTGGTAGGCAGGCTGATTAAGGACGAAGTCCGGATCCTTGCGCCACGCCGAAAACAGCCCGTCCTCAAATCCGTGCCGGGTGATGCGCTTGAGGTAGACCGCCGGGATGATCTGGTCGGTGTCAACGTTGCTGCGGCGCAGGGGCGCCGCGGTGCCGGTGTGGACGGTGAAGGCTTCCATCACTTCTCCAGATCTGCCGGGGAGGCCAGTCGGCCCACGATGGCGGTCGCTGCGGCTACGGCCGGCGAGACGAGGTGCGTGCGTCCCCCGGGGCCCTGCCGTCCTTCGAAGTTGCGATTAGACGTTGATGCGCTGCGCTCCCCCGGTGCCAGCATGTCGGGGTTCATCGCCAGACACATTGAGCAGCCCGCCTCGCGCCACTCGGCGCCTGCAGCACTGAAGATGGTGTCAAGGCCCTCAGCGTGCGCCTGAAGACGTACGCGGACCGAACCAGGCACGACGAGCACACGCATTCCGTCAGCGACCGTGCGACCCTTCATGACTTCGGCGGCAACGCGTAGGTCCTCGATGCGTCCGTTTGTGCACGAGCCAATGAAGACTGTGTCGACCTTGACGTCGCGCATGGGGGTGCCCGCAACAAGATCCATGTAGGTCAGTGCGTTCTCGATCGCGATGCGGTCGACCTCATCGACCGCGTCAGCGGGCGAGGGCACATTGGCCGATAGCGGCACACCTTGGCCGGGGTTGGTGCCCCACGTGACGAATGGGCTGAGCTCACTTGCTTCGATGACGACTTCGCGGTCGAAGACCGCATCGGCGTCGGTCTGCAGCGTCTTCCAGTAGGCGACTGCCGCATCCCACTCGGAGCCCTTGGGCGCGCGCTCTTTGCCTTCGAGATAGGCGAAGGTTGTCTCATCGGGCGCGATCATGCCTGCGCGGGCGCCGGCCTCGATGGACATATTGCAGATGGTCATACGCCCTTCCATCGACAACGCGCGAATTGCGTCACCGCGATACTCGAGGACGTAGCCCTGGCCGCCGCCAGTGCCGATCTTGGCGATGACAGCCAGGATGAGATCTTTGGCGGAAACTCCCGCAGGCAGCGAGCCATTAACAGTGATCGCCATCGTCTTGAATGGCTTTAGCGGCAAGGTCTGCGTGGCGAGCACATGCTCTACCTCACTGGTGCCGATGCCGAAGGCGAGCGCGCCAAATGCGCCATGCGTTGACGTATGCGAGTCGCCACAGACGACGGTCATTCCCGGCTGGGTGAGACCCAGCTGCGGTCCCACAACGTGGACGATGCCCTGCTCCACATTGCCGAGGCTATAGATCGGCACACCGAACTCCGCGCAGTTCTTGCGGAGAGCCTCAACCTGGGCCCGAGAGACCGGATCAGCAATGGGCTTGTCGATGTCGATGGTGGGAACGTTGTGGTCTTCCGTCGCCAGCGTCAGGTCGGGTCGACGTACCGGACGGCCGGCGTCACGCAGGCCATCGAATGCCTGCGGACTGGTGACCTCATGGATGAGATGAAGGTCAATGTAGAGGAGGTCAGGCTCACCCTCCGCACTACGAACGACGTGGTCTTGCCAGACCTTCTGCGCGAGTGTGCGAGCCACTTGTCCTCCTTAACTCGGTAGCCCCGACGGGATTCGAACCCGCGCTACCGCCTTGAGAGGGCGGCGTGCTAGGCCACTACACAACGGGGCCGAGAGGCTAAAGAGTACAGGAAAACCGAAGGGCCTCGGCACGTGGGTGCAGAGGCCCTTCGGGACGGGTCAAGGTCAGGTGCCTAACACCCACCACGTGGCGGTCTTGTACTTCCCAGCAGCGGTGAGCACATAGAAGTTTGTGTACCACTTGCTGGCCGTGAACCGGCTATTGGCGCTGAGGATTGCTCGACTGGTGGGGCCCATCATGCTCAAGTTCTCCACCTTTAGCCCCTGCCCACTCTTGACCGTGCCTGTGGCCGGGTCGAGAGTCGCGTTGGCGAAAACCCGTTTGGCTGACATCGGATTGCCCATGTTGAACTGAGTACGAGCGAGCACCCACTTGGTGGCGCTCACCTCAGCGACGGGAGTCACCATCTCGGAGATTCCCAAACCACTCGCCACGAAGTTGGTGGCTGCAGAGAAGGTAATCTTTTTCGCCTTCTTGGTGATCACGCGGCTAGCGCTGACGGTCAGCGGGTAGTAGTCCGAGCCGAAGCGGCCGATACCGATCCAGGTATTGGCGGCCTTGCCCGATGCCCAGTAGATCGAGGCAGGGTCAGTGCTGCCCCACGGACTCTGTGTGATGTTTGTGGTCGTCACTACACCCGCTTGGGAGATAGTGGTGATTTTACGACCGGTGATGCCTGTTGCTGCACAAGATGGACGATCTTCGCCACTAGCCGCTTCTGCAGGCGTTGGAGCGATTGATCCATAGACGATGATCGCCGTATCTGAACCTGTTGCCTTAGAGTTCACACCGGTGCTACCAAACGAGCACTTCTTTTGTGTGGTGATGTCTCCTTGTGTCGCAAGCTTGGTCAGTGTGGCTGTCGCCGCCGACCCGATGTTGGTCTTGGCAATCACTGTCTCGTTGCCCGATGTGTTCCCGTTCGGCGAGCACCTCACACTCAGAGTGGGAAAGGTAGTCGGAGCGGATAGAAGCGAGACATTCGCGTAGGAAGGCAACGCACATAATGCGTTGGGTGCGTCATACGCGAGAGTCTTCTCTGCACGGCCGGTGGCGTTCGCAAGATTGCCGGTCCAGAGCTTGTAGCCCGCTACAGAACCCGACAACGCTACCCACTTGTCACGGGCAGATCCGTACCACGCAAATCCGTAGAAGCGGTGCCCTGGTGGCAGAGTCAAGGTGAGCACCTTGCTATTGGCACTCGCGATGGGCTTGACCATCGTGGGTCCTGGATTGACAATCGTGACCTTCGCACCTGTTATGCCCCAGTAGAAGACACCGCCACCGGTATCGGGGGTAGAAAACGAGTTGTCACTGGAGATTGTCCCGGCAGGGAACGACATGGCTTCGGACACAGTGCCCAGCATCGCCGTGGCCTTTGCTTGGGCCGCATTGCTCAATGCGCCCACGGTCGGATACGAGAATGTGGTGGGCGGACCAAAATTACATTCACCCGAAACCGACTTTCCGGCCTTTTTGAATTCTATAGAGACCTTGAGGACCTTGCCCGCCTCACTTGCACTCACGTTGTTCAATCTCGCATCAATGTAAAACGGTGAGCTCTCCAGATAGGTGAACGTAGCCGGCTTCGTCGCGCCACCTACACTCCAAAACATATTGAGTCCCGATCCCGCTGTGGTGCTTATGGCAACATTGTCTAGCGTGGCCACGTACACAACGTCGAGGACGCTACCGCTGGCCGCATCAAAACAGGGCGTGTTGACGTAGAAGGAGATACTTCCTTCATCACCCGTGAGAGCGACGCCATTTGCCAGGTCCGCTTGTGTGAATTGCCGGCTAGCGCTGGCGCCTATGAAATAGTTTTGGCCGTTCAGGCCTGTGGTCTGATCAACATTGGAGCCGTTGACTGAGAGCTTGACGCCCTCAGTGGGAAGATCCCACGTGATGGCCGAATTCGTGGAGTTTTTTACGACGATTCCCCAAATACCACCGAGACTCGTGTAGCAGCTGGCGGCCGCCAAGGTTAACGTCGCTGCGCGCACGTTTGAGGGGGGTGGACAGAAGCCGGAACCGCTCGTGGACCAGTAATACTCAACGTCGTAAACGACACTGAGGTTTGCGGGCACCGTGGGACTAAAAGCTCCGATGCCAAATGTGGTCTGTTGGGCGACCGGCAGCAAGTCCGATTGCTCCCCGATGTTCACGCTCACCGAGACGCGGTATGTCGTGCCAGCGGGGATCGTCACCAAGCCGGTCGATTCATCAATGGGCTCGCTGCCATTCCCATTCGGATAGAGCGGCCCGGGCGCGTTGGAAATAGCCGCATTGGCCGTCGGCAAAGTTGCTAGCGCGAGTCCGCTGGCGATGAGGCCAAAGCCAGCCAGACCGGCAACTAGACCACGAAGTGGAGCAGTACGCATCGAAAACCCCGATCAATATTGGTGAGGAACGGACCGGCTTGAAGGCCGAGATAGAAGCACACCAAATATTGACTGACGATGAGAAGTTGAACGGCAAAAACTGCAGGACCCCGGAAGTCACTTGAGGACTTAGGCCCGCACATTCGGTACAGAGCTGGGGTACCAGGACTCGAACCTAGACTAACTGAACCAGAATCAGTTGGGCTGCCAATTACCCCATACCCCATGGGACCGCACGAGTATACCCAGCCGCTGCAGGCGGCTTAGGCGAGGGCGGAGCGAAGCCGGGCGAGCGAGCGCTGGTGCCCGAGAATCTCCATCGACTCGAAAAGCGGCGGGGAAATGCGCCGGCCCGTGATGGCAACCCGCACGGCGCCAAAAGCTACCTTTGGTTTGAGCCCGAGGCCCTCAATGAGTGCGGCCCGGAGCGCCCCTTCGATTGCCTCTGTCGTCCAATTTGGCAGTGGCTCAAGCGCGGCAATAGCGGCCGCGATGACCGACTGCGATTCGGTCGACGCGAGCCCTTCGCGCTCAGGCTCTTCCACAGCGAAGTCCGGGTCAGCGACTAACAAGAAGCCGAGCATCCCAGCGGCCTGCCCGAGGGTCTCCATGCGTTCTTGAATCAGCGGGACCGCGGCCGTGATCACCGCTACCTGTTCAGCCGTGGGCTGCGCACCGATCACGCCAGCTTTGTGCAAATAGGGCACCAACCGCTGGCCAAACTCCTTGGGCGAGATCGCCCGCATCCAATCGGCATTGATCGCGGTGCACTTCTTGAGGTCGAAGCGTGCGGGGCTGGGGTTGACTCGCGAGATGTCGAAGACATTGGTGAGTTGCTCCTTGGAGAAGAACTCAATGTCATCGCCGTAGGAGAACCCGAGAAGCGCGAGGTAATTGATGAGGCCCTCAGGCAGATAGCCCTGGTCCTTGTACATCTGG
>CAINMH010000102.1 GCA_903850745.1 uncultured bacterium | reverse complement strand
GAGGTCGTGCACTGAGTAGGCCACATCATCCGCCCAGTCCATGACCTGGGTCTCTAAGCACCGACGCTCCCCCGGTGCGCCTTCGCGGGCCCAATGAAACACGTCCATGTCGTCGGAATAGACGTTGAACTTGCGGGTGCCTTCACGACGAGGCCATGGGTACTTGCACACGCTATCGAGTGCCGCGCGCGTGAGATTGAGTCCGGCGCTTCGGCCTTGAGCGTCGAAGATCTTCGCTTCGAGTCGAGTGAGCACTCGCAAGGACTGCGCATTGCCCTCAAAGCCACCGATGTCACTTGCCACCACATTTAGTGCGTCTTCGCCATTGTGGCCAAATGGTGGATGACCAAGATCATGCGCGAGACCCGCAACATCGACAAGATCGGGGTCACAGCCCAGCGAGGCGCCAATCTCCCGAGCGATCTGCGCGACCTCAAGGGTGTGAGTCAGACGCGTTCGGGGGAAATCGGCTTCACCCGCAGATCGCACCTGCGTCTTCGCAGCGAGTCGACGCAAGCCCACCGAATGCAACACACGAGCACGATCGCGAGCGAACTCCGTACGTTGGAACCGCTTGATGGGTTCTTGGACGTAACGCTCCAGGTCTGCTTCGGTGTAGCCGTCCACTCAGCCCCCAGACACGGACAACTCGGCGTGACGAAGTTCGGCGGTCGCCATCTCATCCACGTACGGACTATCCAACCACCCGTCGGGCAGAGTAGGCGGTCGTTCGCCACCCGTGCGTCCACGCGGCCCGGCAAGAACTTCTGAGTTAGCTTTCTGATCGATATCGATCTGACTGAGTAGGTCATCGAGTTCGGAGAGGGTGAACACCATGCTGAGAGAGTGGCGAATCTGCTGTCGCACGCTGAAGCCTTTGAGATACCACGCCATGTGCTTGCGCATATCGCGGCAGCCCTTGCCTTCGCCGTAGTCGATCGACAACAACTCCGCATGGCGCTTCAGTGTGGCCAGAACATGACGTAGATCGGGGTCAGGTGAGACAGGTTCGCCTGCGAAGGCTTGGGCAAGTTGTCCGAAGAGCCACGGGCGTCCCAGACAGCCACGCCCCACCACTACACCTGCGCAACCGGTCGTCTCCACCATGCGCAACGCATCTGCTGCGGTCCAGATGTCGCCATTGCCGAGCACCGGGGTGCCCAGCGGTGCGAGATGCTCGACCAACCGTGCAATCGTGTCCCAGTCGGCGCGACCGGCATACATCTGCGAAGCCGTACGCGCGTGCAACGCGACCCACGCAACACCCTCTTCGGCGGCCGCTTGCCCCGCGTCGAGGTAGGTGATGTGGTCGGAATCAACTCCCACGCGCATCTTCACCGTGACGGGCACCCGACCATCGGCGGCCTTCACAACCGAGGCCACGATCGACCGGAAGAGATCGCGCTTCCACGGCAACGCGCTACCGCCGCCTCGTCGGGTGACCTTGGGCACCGGGCAGCCGAAGTTCATGTCAATGTGATCGCACCGATCCTCGTCGAGGAGCAACCGGACTGCCTCGCCCATCACGTATGGATCGACCCCATACAGCTGCACGGAGCGAGGCGACTCATCCGGTCCAAAGGTGACCATGTCGAGTGTCTCCGCATTGCGCTCAATCAACGCCCGTGAGGTCACCATCTCCGAGACATAGAGACCGGCCCCTGCTTCTCGACAAAGTCGACGAAACGCCCGGTTAGTAATCCCCGCCATGGGGGCCAGCACGACGGGCGGATCCACCGTCAAAGCCCCTGCACGGAGTAGCGTCACCAGAGGATTCTCCCTCAACGACCGTTGGGGCAGATGCAGGAGGTACACATGTCGACCGCAGCGGGCACGATTTTGACCGGAAAGCGTCGTTGGTTCGCGCTAATACCCGTCGCGTTCGGCGTCGCGATGATCATTCTCGATGCGACCGTGGTCAATGTCGTCCTACCCACACTCATCAAGGAAGTCGGCCTCACCACAACTGATGCCGAATGGGTCACCGCGGCATACTCGCTTACCTTCGCGTCACTGCTCATTGTTGCCGGGCGTCTTGCTGACAGATTCGGTAGGCGTCTGATCTTCGTGATCGGTCTGATCGTCTTTGTCGTCTCAAGCGTGCTTGTCGCGATGTCCGACAGCCCAGTGAGCATTATTGGAGCTCGCGCCCTACAAGGTGTGGGCGCCGCAATGATCCTGCCGTCTTCTCTGTCGATCCTTAATTCTGTTTTCGTAGGAAAATCACGTGCCGCAGCCTTTGCGGTCTGGGGCGCCACCATCGGCGGCATGGCAGCCCTGGGCCCGCTCGTCGGCGGCTGGCTCACCACAGACTTCTCGTGGCACTGGGCGTTCCTGATCAACGTACCCATTGGTGTCGTGGTGTTGATCGGCGTTCTCGTCTTCGTACCAGAAACCAAGGACAAAGCGTCCGCGAACGGCGCAGATGTCCTCGGCATCCTGTTCTCCACCCTCGGACTTCTTGGCGTCGTCTTCGCTCTCATTGAAGGCCAACGCTATGGCTGGATCATCGCCACTCAAGATTTCACGGCCGGGCCCATCACCTGGAGCGCAGGCACAATATCGATCGTCTTCGTCTCGCTGATCCTCGGCGTCGCGAGTCTCGTTGCTTTGCTCTTCGTTGAGCGCTCACGCGTCGCAGCGGGAAAGGCAGTTATTTTCGACCTAAGACTGTTCAAAATCCGTTCCTTCGCTGCGGGCAACGTGGTCGCTCTCGTTGTGAGCCTTGGAGAGTTTGGCTTGCTCTTCACGTTGCCGCTGTTCCTGCAATCTGTGCGCGCCTACACAGCCCTAGAGACTGGCGTCATCCTGCTCGCATTGGCGGTTGGCTCCTTCGTGGCTTCGGGCGCTGGTGCGGCCATGGCTCAACGCATTGGTCCGGTGCGTGTTCTTCAGATCGGCATGGCGTTGGAGGCGCTAGGCATTATCGGCTTGGGCTTTGCTATCTCCACGACAGTCGGCGGTTGGGGCCTAGTGCCGTGGTTGTTCCTGTATGGCCTGGGTGTGGGGTTCGCGACTGCGCAACTCACCGGTGTCATTCTCTCCGAGACTCCCGTCGCGCAATCTGGTCAAGCCTCCGCAATGCAATCCACTTCGCGTCAGGTTGGAGCCGCCATCGGCACCGCCATCCTTGGCACGACGCTGCTGCTCGGTTTAGGTCACTTCGTCAATAAGGATCTTCAAGAGGCCGGTGTTCCGTCTGCTCAAGCCGAGCAGATCACCCAAGTTGTGGCATCAAGTGCTGGTCAGGCAATCCCTGGTCTCGGCGACCCCGTCATCGTTGAAGCAGCTTCGCAAGGCTTCTCGTCAGCCACGAAGACCGTCTCGCTCGTCGCGGCAATCTTCGTCACGCTCGGGTTGCTCGCGAGCTTCCTGCTGCCTCGCAATGCGGCGCGAATCAGAGCTGAGGGTTACGAACCGCCCAAGTGAGCGACGAACGCGATGCGCTCGCCCCAGCCGGTTTCACTGGCGTCAAGTTCGTCGACTTCGGCAAAGCCCGCTGCACGCAAACGATCGACCCAGACATACTGAGGAAACAGACCGATGTCATGCGACTCTTCGATCACGCGGTCCCCCACGGTCACGGTGAAGTCGATGCGGATGCCACCTTCGCGCTCGCAGTAGCGCGCTTCGTAGTGCACGTCACCTGAGCCGCCCGTCATGACGGAGGGCTGCCAGTAATCAGCGAGATGATCGGGCACGACGAGCAGCATGCCGCCAGGACGCAGGTGCTTGCGTGAAGTCCGGAAGGCTGCATCCATCTGATCGATGTCAAGAATGTAGTCGGCAGCATCATGGATCAGCACCGCATCAAAATCCCGGCCAAGATTCGCCTTGAACATATCCGCGACCTTGTTGTCGCACATCGGGTTGCGTCGTCGTGACATGTCGACCATCTCCGGCGAGATGTCCGTCAGCGTCATGGTGAAGTCATCACGTAGGTGATACGACAGATGACCGCCGCCACACCCAAACTCGAGAATCTCGTGGGCCTTGCCAGCCTTGAGAATTCCAGCGATGAAGCGACCTTCATCTTCGTATGCGTTGACCGGGGAGATGATCGGCCAGTACTGCGCTAGCTCTCCGTAGAGCGCTGACATTAAAACGCTGGCAAGCGCGAGGACAGCCAACCTTCAACTGCATCAAGGCCAATGCGCTCTTGCGACATGGCGTCGCGGTCACGCACAGTGACCGCCTGGTCCTCGAGAGTGTCAAAGTCGACAGTCACACAGAATGGCGTACCGATCTCATCTTGGCGACGGTAACGACGTCCGATTGCGCCCGCATCATCAAAGTCGACATTCCAGCGCTTGCGCAACTGCGCAGCCAGATCGCGAGCCTTCGGCGAGAGATCGGCGTGACGCGACAGCGGCAGGACAGCGACTTTGACCGGCGACAAGCGTGGATCAAGACGCAACACCGTGCGAACGTCGACGCCACCCTTGGAGTTTGGCGCCTCGTCCTCGTCGTAGGCATCCAACAAGAACGCCAGCACACATCGAGTCAGCCCCGCGGCGGGCTCGATGACGTAGGGCACCCAGCGCTCATTAGCGTCCTGATCGAAGTAGGACAGATCAACGCCGCTCTTCTCGCCATGCGAAGTCAGGTCAAAGTCAGTGCGGTT
>CAINMH010000101.1 GCA_903850745.1 uncultured bacterium | reverse complement strand
GGGGGAGGGAGGGCCGGCGCCGGCAGGTGTCAAAAGTGGAGGGTCCACAAACTCTCATAATTTTTTTGAAAAGTACTTCTACAGAGTAAAATACTCTTTGACCCACTCGCATGCACCCCAGAACCCGTGATACATTCAATCGCATGGAGCAGTCTCAAACCGCAGACCCAACCCTGCCCGACTGGCTAACCCCTCGGGTGAAATTTGTCGCACCGTCGCAACCGGTCGTCCCTGCATTCCTTGTCGACCCCGAAGAACGCAAGCGACTTACTCGCGAACTTCTTGACGCCACATTCGACGCCATGTTTGAGCGGGTGCTGACTGAGATCACCTGTGGCCGCAGCTTGAAGTCCATCGTCGCTGAAGACATGCGCGACATTGACTACGCAGCGTTTTGGCAGTGGATCAAGCGCGACTCGCGGCGCATAGAGCGGTACAAAGAAGCCAAGGAGTTGCGCACCGAGTGGTGGGCAGGACGCATCATTGAGATTGCCGAGGCTGACGACACCGCAGAGGACGTTGCGCGGTCAAAGATCAAAATCGACACCTACAAGTGGTTGATGAGCGCCGACAACCGCAGGACGTACGGCGAGACCAAGCAGATTGAGTTGTCCACATCGATCAGCATCACCGCCGCGCTGGAGCAGGCACGCTCCCGCATCGCCGCGTTGCCCATCGTCGAGGACATTACCGATGTGGATGACCCTGCGGCACTACCTGCGCCTGACAACACCGACAACTACTGATGCCCGCACAACGCCCTCGCTACGCTCCTCAGGAGGAGCAGGAGTTGATGAGCCAGCTCTGGTCACCCATGCTGGCCAACGACCCCGAGGCGTTCGTCATGTTCGTCTTCCCGTGGGGACAGAAGGACACGCCGCTCGAGCGGTTCACCGGACCCCGGGCCTGGCAGCGCGAGGTGCTGCGTGAGATCGCCAGGCACATTCGCACGAACAAGGCACCGGACGCCATCCTGCACGCGCTGCGCACGGCGGTCGCATCGGGTCGGGGGATCGGGAAAAGCGCACTGGTCAGTTGGCTGATCCTGTGGATGCTGTCCACGAAGATCGGGTCATCGGTAATCGTCAGCGCGAACAGCGAGAACCAGTTGCGCAAGGTCACCTGGGGTGAGTTGACCAAGTGGGCCACGATGTCGATTAACGCCCACTGGTGGGAGCCATCTGCTACCAACCTCGCACCGGCAGCGTGGATCACGGAGCTTGTCGAGCGGGACCTCAAGAAGGGCACGCGGTACTGGGGCGCCGAGGGGAAACTGTGGTCCGAGGAGAACCCGGACGCTTATGCTGGTGTACACAATCACGACGGCATGATGGTCATCTTCGACGAGGCCAGCGGCATCCCTGACAGCATCTGGTCCGTGGCAGCGGGGTTCTTCACCGAACCAGTCCTGCATCGGTACTGGCTTGCGTTCAGCAACCCGCGCCGACCATCGGGTTATTTCTACGAGTGCTTCAACGGCAAGCGGGACTTCTGGTCAACGCGCAGCATCGACTCGCGCAGCGTTGAGGGCACCGACCGTGCGATCTACGACCAGATCATCGCCGAGCATGGCGAGGACAGCCCACAGGCCCGCGTCGAGGTCTACGGGCAGTTCCCCAGCACCGGGGACGATCAGTTCATTGGCCCGCACCTGGCCAACCAGGC
>CAINMH010000100.1 GCA_903850745.1 uncultured bacterium | reverse complement strand
TCATCGGCAAGGGCGGCCGAACCGCGGTCGCCACCCTCGTCGAACGAGTCACCCGAATCACCATCCACATCAAGGTCTCCACGCGGCGCAGCGCCGACGCCGTGGCCGCCATCGCCCAGCGAATGCGGGCCTGGCACGTCATCTCCATCACCTGGGACCAGGGCAAGGAAATGGCCGAGCACCAAGACCTCGCCAAGCGATTGGGCATCAGCATCTACTTCGCCGAAGCCCACTCGCCATGGCAGCGTGGTTCCAATGAGAACAGCAACGGAGTGTCACGACGACACATGCCCAAGGCAACCGAGCTGGACCGCACTCCCGCCCAACTCCGACGCATCTCCCAGCTCATGAACGACCGACCCATGGCAGTACTGTCATGGCAATCCCCGAGAGATGCGTACGCCGCACAGACGACGAATATGCGCTGGGGACTTTAAAGCGCCATGTAAACTCCAAAACTCAGAACACCCGCTCGATGAATGGTCGTAATTGAGTCGAGTTCACAAGGTCCAAAGAGTTCGATGCATCTATGCAAGTTTTTCGGCAGTTGGGCGGGTTCTCTATCGCGATGGGGTGGCGGATTGATGGATCTCGAAGTCAGGGGTCTAGTCCCCAAAGCACTGAACGCCGGTCATTACCATTGGAGAGATTCCGAAAAGCGGAGGACCGATTACACGTATCTCACGGGCGTCTATAGAGAACTGGTTAAGACTCTGGCCCAGAGCCTGAACACAGTTCATGACACGAAATACGGCGTGAGATATTGGGAAATCATCTGTGGAGCGTGGTTGGCCACGCACCTATCCGTAGTCTTTGATCGTTGGGAGATCGTCCGCGAGACCACCACTTCGGACTCGTCCTCAACGCCTACAAAAGTCGACCCACGATCGGTTGGCCCGATGTGGGGATACAACGAGTACGCTGAATTGGCATCGTTTGATCGTGCATTCAACGACGAGTTGTTTCTAGCCATCGTTGAGCACGTCATCCAACGGAAGGCGTCCCCCCAACGTCCGGAGAAGCGGTTGCGTCGGGCGTGCACACCCGAAGTCACGAAGTTGGAAGTTTTCACAGAAAGTGAACGGGCTAATGGCCAACTATCGAAAGCCAAACGTCGCGCGCGGAAGATCGTCAAAAATCTAATTCGCACCCTCATGAAGAGACAGCAAATTCTTTTCGTTTACAGTTACGCATCGACGACAGCCCTGATGAAACTTCAAGTGCGGACACGGCAACTCCCCTTAGGGGATGTCGGGGCCTTCGGGACAGTTGACGTGGGGCCAGTTGCCGTCGATGTGGAGATGAGAGAACGACTTCGACACGAACTGGTCGAAAGCATGACTACCACGTCTAGTTCGTTCGAGCGATTCCTCGTTGAGTCCATCGCCGAGTACATCCCGGTGACTGCCGTCGAGAGGTATCCCATTCTGAGAGGTTGTTATGCGGACTACCTGCCGCGCGTCAAGGTAATAGTCACGGCTCTCGGCCATTTCGGAGATGAAGAGTTCAAGGTTTGGGCCGCTGAGGCCACGGAGCGAGGGGTACGGTTGGTGGTCTCTCAGCACGGTGGCTCCTTTCCTCTACGGGACTATATGTACGACTTTCCTGATCGAATCGCTGATTTCAGCGTGGAAACGATGGCGACCGAGCCTGACGTGCACACTCCAGTTCGATCGTCTAAGTATCTCGGACAAGAAGCACGCATGGGCCGTGCATCGACGACCCCATACTGTATGGGAAACAGAGGCCGCAATAATCTCCTCGTAATTCCATTTCAGGGTTCGGGGTTCGCCCTCAGAGCGGCCTCTCACCCAGTGTCCCTTCAATGGCTTGACGCCACTCACCAGTTGATGGACTTCCTCAATTCGTTGAATCGTGCTGTGGTCCCGGATGTCGTGGTCAAAGGACACCCTTCTGGGTCTCATCTGTCTGCGGCCGAGATCATCAGCTCGGAAATTTCCGGTGGTTGTCGGGTCTCAAACCAATTGTTGAAGAGTGCAATGCATGACGCCAAGTTCATCATCTGCACGTATCCCATGACCACTTTCACTGAAGCAATGTTGACGGGTAGACCCATGGTCATGCTGTTTGACCCTGCATTGTTCGGCCTCCACACAGGAACGGGGCCACTTATGGCCCGGCTTAAAGAAGCTCAGATCGTCTTTTACGATGCACGGCAAGCCTCTATCCATGTAAATCGTCACTTTGAAAGCCCGGAGGCCTGGTGGAATGAGCCGGCAACCACGGAAGCTCGACAGGCCTTCCTGGAAGCTGTCAATTGCCATGACGGCGACGGTATCGGCGAGTGGGCAGACATGCTCAATCGCGCGCGGCGGAACTGAATTTGCCGCTCCCCTGACATACCCGTGGGTACCCACGGGTATGTCAGGGGTATGTCACAAGAACTTGAAATGACGACGTTTCAACCCATGCCATTCAGAATGCGGGATCCTCACGTTCGTACAGGGCTCAAGCAGATTGTGGGGCGAGCACCGTTCAACCTCCACTGCTCCGGGTAGTCTTCTCTGACCGGTGAGATTTGTCGATGTATGGCACCGCAGTGATTTGGAGGCCAACCTGTGTTGAGCGAGGAAATTAGTGGCTACCTCGGCCGACTCTTCCCCATGTGCCGGAGCATCACCGGGGCCTCAAATAGAGAGACGCTCGAGATACTGAGCGAAATTGCGCCGATCTGCATCAGGGAAATTCGCACGGGAACGCCCGTTTTCGATTGGTCTGTGCCCCCTGAATGGCACATTAAGAGTGGTCACATTGTGGGCGCACAAGGCAACATTCTGGTGGACTTCGCAGACCACAACCTTCACGTTGCCAGTTTCAGCGAGCCCGTCAGGGGAGAGTTTTCGTGGACCGAACTATTGCCACACCTTTATAGGCATCCCACTGAGGCCAAAGCCATTCCCTACAGAACGACCTACTACAAGCGTGACTGGGGTTTCTGTGTCAACGAGTGCCAATTTCAGGCGATCTTTGACGATGGAGGTCCGTATTTTGTTGAGATCGAATCAACATTCGTGGACGGTGTCATGGTCTACGGCGATTTACTGCTCCCCGGAACGTCGTCGAGAGAGATTCTCGTTTCCACCTACTTTTGCCATCCGTCGCTGGCCAATGACAACCTCAGTGGCCTGATTTTGACCGCATTCCTGGCCCGCGAACTTGGTGCCAATGTGGAACGAAAGTGGACCTACCGTTTCGTATTCGTCCCTGAAACGATAGGCGCTATCGCATATTGTGCTCTCAACGAATCCGCCATTAGAAGTATCGATATGGGGTTCGTAATCACCACCGTAGGCGGCCCCGGCCCACTAGCGATGAAGGCGTCCTGGCAACAAGGACACACTATCTCTCGCATCTCCGAAAAGGTGATCCGCCAACGAGATCCGCTAGCGATTTTGTATCCATTTGACATTCATGGAAGTGACGAGCGTCAGTACTCTTCGCCAGCTTTCAGGATCAATATGGTTACCATTGGCAGGGACTTGTACTATAGGTACAAGCAGTATCACTCGTCGCTTGACGATCTGACTCTCGTCACTGGTGAAAGCATCGCCAGCACCTTGAGCGCCTATCTCGAAGTCATTCAGGAGATTGAAAGCCTTAGGATTTTTGCACGCCTCGAGGATCGCGGGGAAATCATGCTGTCGAAACACGATCTTTACTACTCCGGCGGCGGGGCGTTTCGCCCAGACGCGGAAGACTTACTCGGCGTTGACGAAGTGTTGTTGCTGCTGTTCCACTGCGACGGGCGTAAGCCGATCCAAGACATAGCGGCGTTGATTGAGGTTGACGAGAACCGACTTATTGAACTAGCTGAAAGACTGTGCAGCGCAGGAGTGCTGACCGAGCTATGAGCAGAGTCCTATTGTTTTCAGGCACGCATCCGCGACATTTGTATCTGCATTCGCAGCTGCTTGCAACTCCAAACGATTTCGCAGCAGTCGTGATGGTTCGGGAAGGACTGGATCAGGAATTGCCGGCCCGACTCTCGGCGATCGACGCGTTCAACGGCGAACGGCACTTCAAGGAAAGGGAAAGATTGGAGTACCTGCACTTTGGGAGCAGAAAGGCAGATGAGGTTTTTGCAGGGTTACCACTTCGGAATACAACGCCAAATGACTTGAACTCAGATGACACTTGCGCTTTTGTTAGGGATTTCGACCCGCAGGTGGTTATCGTCTTTGGGACGGATCTCATTCGAAGTCCACTAATGGAAGTCCTTCCAACGGACACAATAAATGTTCATCTCGGAATATCTCCTCGCTATCGGGGATCGGCTACCCTCTTTTGGCCTTTCTACTTCCTTGAGCCGCAGTATGCAGGAGTTACTTTCCACCGTGTCATACATGAGCCCGATGCAGGGGCTGTCCTGCACCAGTTTCAAACGGAACTCCGGTCAGGTGACGGGATTCATGATGTCGGGGTTCGGTCAGTGCTTCAGGCCGCAGATGAACTGGTCGAAATCCTTCTGCGCAGGGATGAAGGTTGGACGTTCCATGTACAAAGGTCAACTGGTAAGAATTTCCTATCAAGGGACTTCCGCTACGAACATTTAAGGGTCAACTACACGTTGTTCGGCGATCGGATGGTCGACGCTTACTTGGCAGGTGAACTGGGCGAAGGCGGCCCTTCGCTTGTGAAGGCATTCTGACGCTCATGCGCTCCACTGACTTGCCGGGTGACTCGGTCGTTGGTATCTCATCCGACGCGGGCGCGCGTCGATATCTACAGGCACTCGCCCCGGCACTTCGCATTCCAACTCTTAATACCTCGGCCATAGATCTCACCGGGATCAGGCTCTTGATCACCGGTTCGGCCATAGGTCCGAGCGCGGATGAAACTGCGCGGCACGCGGCAAAGAGAGCGGGAATACCGTGTGTGTCGGTCATTGAGCACTGGACGTGGTTTCGCCGACGATTTGAGTCTGACGGCGTGCTTCAACTACCAGATTGGATTCTTGTCAATGATGCCGTCGCCAAGCAAGCGGCATTGGCGGAGGGTTTACCTGGCGAGCGTTTGATCGTTTTGGGCAATCCTATTCTGGAAAGTTTACTGCCTTTGCGTGCCGCGGCGGCGCAACCGGAACGGGAACATATAGAGCCCTTGGAAGTACTTTTCATCTCAGAGGACATGACCGGGTCGGGCTCACGCGGCGTAGCTGCGGAATTGGGCTACGACGAATACAGCGTTCTTGAATCCCTTCTCGATGTAGTTGGCACGCTGGGACATGTCACCGTCAAATTGCATCCGGCTGAAGTGGATTCCAAGTTCGTCAGCTTCGCGGATAGGATTGAAGTCCTTCGCGAAGCTAACGTGGTTCAACTGGCGAGGACGTACGACGTAATTGTGGGTATGGATTCCATGCTGCTTCTTGAGTTGGCGGTCTTGCGTCGAGATGTCATTAGCTTTCGGCCTACAGCACGTTTTGATTTTGCGATGAAAGAACTTGGAGCAGTAATCACGGTAAGTTCTCTTGAGGAGTTGGCCTGTGCTCTCAGACAGTCGAAGTTTGTCCCTCGTGGGTTTGCAGACGGGTTTTTGGGTTCGGGAGTGAGAATTGTGAACTTCCTCACGAAGCTAGCCCAATGAAGGTAGTCGCCACGATCCAGGCTCGCATGGGGTCATCGCGTTTACCGGGGAAAGTTCTTCGAGAATTATGCGGGACCCCGATGCTGGTTCATCAAGTGAATCGACTTCTACGGAGCCGATTGATTGACGATGTTGTGGTCGCAACCACAACGAATTCCGCGGATGACGTAATCGCAGACTTATGCGCTCTACGAGGAATCTCCGTGTATCGAGGCTCTGAACAGGATGTTCTTGGGAGAGTCGCTGCAGTCGTCACTGCTCACAAAATTGACCTTCATGTGGAATGCTTTGGTGACTCGCCCCTGGTCGATCCGCAGATCGTTGATGAGTTTCTTGGCTACTTTCTCAAGCATCGTGACAGTTTGGATGGTGTTTCCAGCACCCTCGAGACGACCTACCCGCCTGGCCTTGAAGTGCTCGCATACTGGGGACGAGTGATTGTGGATGTAAATGGTCTGGTGGCACTAGACGATCCTTTGCGCGAACATGCTGGCTTCAATATTGGGCGGTTTCCGCGGGCCTTTCGCATTGAGTCCCTTCGGGCTCCAGAAGAATTCCATGAACCAGAACTGTATCTAGAGGTGGACACTATCGAAGACTTCGAGGTGGTCGCCGCAGTATTCGAGCACTTTAAGGCGCGCGGTTCATCATTTGGACTCGGCGAAATCCTCGGTTTCCTTCGCGCGAAGCCGGAAATTCCTGACAGGAACCGGGCTGTGGAGCGGCGCTGGCGCGCCTTAAGAGAGAACGATGTTTAGCAGTTTGATTATCGGATGTGGACAAATCGCGGGCGGTAGATATCCGCTCTTCCAGGATGGATACGGCCCGGCAATCAACCGTACCGATGGATTGCGCCTCGGCGGGTGCGTTGACAGGGAGCAGAGGCGGGCAGACTCATACTCTCGCCTGTATGGAGGTGGCTCTTGGTCCGACGCCGACGAGGCGTTGAAGACCTTGCGACCGGACTTGGTCGTGATCGCAACCCCGGATGATTCCCACTTTGAAGTCGCTCGCAGGATGTTGGAGCATGACGACCACCCAGCCCTGCTTGTTATTGAGAAGCCGGTGTGCGTGACCCAACAGGAGATGAGTGAACTCGTCCGCATAGCAAGTGACGTCTCGACGAGGATTGTTGTGAACCACTCCAGACGGTTCCATCCATGGTTTAGCCGACTGAAGGAGCAGATTGCGGTGGGCACCTTCGGTTCGTTTGTGGAACTCAATGCAACCTATTACGGCGGGTGGAAGCACAACGGAGTCCATGTCGTAGACACCCTTCGATACCTCGCGGGGAGCGATATAGAAATCTCTACGTCCATGATCGCTTGGCCATTTGAGACGAATGACGATGTGACGCTATCGGCACGTGGGCATCTCGTTCCATCGGGTTGCCCTGTGAATCTCTCGGGGTTCGATGGGAGCCGCTACCAAATATTCGAATTTGACCTTCGATTTGAGGAATATCGAATTCGAATTGACGATTTTAGAGGTCGCTACACTGTAGACCGCGTAGTCGAGTCGCCCGCCGGAGAACGGTTGCTGGAGGAGGTGGCGCATCCGATCGAGGGAAACATGGGCGGCGGCATGGATGTGCTCCTTACAGATTGTGTTCGATTTCTGAGCACGCGGGACCCTGGCAGATTGTCCTCTGCGACTATCTTCGAGGCGGAACTCACCATGAATTCAATTTGGCAGGGTATGGAGGCGAGTTGTCCGGAATTGATCTAACTCGCACTGATCTGGCCATAAACGGCGGGCGGGCTGTTCGGAGCAAGCCTTGGATTGACAACTTCACTGTAGGTCAGGAAGAAAAGAACGCAGTCATGCGTGTGATCGACAGTGGGTATCTATCCCTCTTTGAAGGGAGCCACACCCCGGATGCACCTTTCTCTTTCCTGGGGGGGCCCGAGGTTCAGGCATTTGAGGAGGAGTGGCGCGCAGCATACGATATCGAGTACGCGATTAGCATGAATAGTGCGACATCTGGGTTGTACGCAGCCATAGGAGCATTAGGCGTCGGGTTTGGTGACGAGGTTATTGTTTCGCCATACACAATGACGGCATGCGCCTTGGCGCCATTGTTGTACGGGGCGATTCCAGTTTTCGCCGATGTCGATCTGGATTCTGGTTGTTTGAGCGTTGAATCTGTCGAACGAGTTATCACGCGGCATACTAGGGCCATTCTGATAGTCCATCAGTTTGGTTTCCCCGCAGACATGGACGGGATAATGAAGTTGGCGCGCGCACATGGCGTTCAAGTCATTGAAGACTGTGCGCAGGCGCATGGTGCATCCTTGGGTGGAAGGAAAGTCGGTACTTTCGGCGACATCGGTGTCTTCAGCTTGAATGTGAACAAGACGATTCAGGTGGGCGAGGGTGGCGTATGCGTAACACGAAATTCGGAGATCGCCTATCGACTTCAGTTGATCAGAAATCATGGTGAGGCGGTCGTCGGCCCGGCGGGCTATCTGAATACGGTAAATATCGCTGGCTTCAACTATCGGATGACTGAAATTCACGCAGCCATGGCACGTGAGCAACTTAAGAAACTTCCCTTGCTCAATGAACGCAGGCTAAGACTGGTTGAGCAGGTGCGCCGTGGACTTGTTGGCAATCCCTTCGTTAGTTTGATGGGGGAATCATGTGTACGCGAAGGTGCGCTCTCGCAAAGTACTTATTACGTGGTCCCTCTGCGCTTTAACGCGGTAGCAGCTGGCGTTTCGCGCGGTAATTTCGCGGCAGCACTTCGCGCTGAAGGGATCTGTATCGGAGAGGGTTATACAAGGCCTCTGTACCTGCAACCGGTCTATCAGCGAAAGTCACTTTTCAAGAACGGCTACCCTTTTTCTGCCCCTGAGAACGCGGGGCTTGGTCAGGACTATGCCCGAGGCACGTCTATGAACGCAGAGAAGTTGCACTTTGAAGAGGTCCTTATCTGTGAGCACATTAGGCCTCCCCAGGACGAGTTGGATATCGAGGACTTCCTTGGCGGCATCGAAAAAGTCTGTGGGGCTTAATCGGGTGAACGGAAGAATTGGTGCTCCATTTGGCACTGAAAAGGTCACGTCATTCGGCCGATCCCGGTTGATCCTGTTTCTTTATTAACTATTCCTGTTGAAGGTCTGTGCGCGATCACCACTCGGGAGTCTGGCAAGGGTGTACGCCGCACAGGCGAGGCAGGTAATCGGCGCGGTGAGTAACTGGGCAAACATGGCCGGGCGGCTTGATGGCCTTGGATCATCGATAAGCAAGCCGGTACTTATGCGTAGCCATGCGATCCGATCCCCAACGTTCTCCTGGCTCAGAGCACCGCTTGGCTCATAAAAGTAAGAACCACAAATAAATGGCTGAAACTTGATGATGCCTTTGCTCGCTATTCGCAGCCAGAGTTCATAGTCCTCAACCGTGCGGAGGCCGGGGTCTTCGTCGAACCCTCCAATTCGGTCGAGGCTTGACTTGCGGACAATGGCGGATGAGCACATGACGGTATTGCGCTTGAGGAGCGTCTTGAGAGTCGTCTTCATATACGCGGGGTTTGGCAGGCGTGTGAGGCCCCGGTAGCGATTTCCGTAGACATGAACCCAGAGTGGGGCGTGCGCCATGTCAACTTCCGGATACTTGTCGAGAAGGGCCACCTGGCAAGCGAGTTTGCCTCGGGTCCACGTATCGTCGTGGTCAAGAAATGCGACGTACTCTCCGCGGCTTTGAAGTATTCCGACATTTCTCGGCACTGCCGGAAGGTTGCTGTTCTTCTCCAATCGGATATAGCGGATGCGCCGGTCCTGCTCGGCAAGTGCTTTGACGATGCTCGGCGTCGTGTATGTGGAACAGTCGTCGACGACAAGAACCTCCAAGGAGGCGAACGTCTGGTTCGTGACGCAGCCGAGGGTTCGAGCGATATGACGCTCCATGTTGTAGGTCGGAATGACCACAGAAACGCGCGGGGCAGGGGTGTCGCCCATTGGCTCAGGCGCTCTGGTTCTCATTGGCTGCCATCCTAAAGAGACCATCCCTCACGGGGGTCGGTTCAATACCGAACTCGTCTCTGAGGCGGACCAGGTCGAAGCGCGTATTTCGCGGCCTTGGGGCCAACCCTGCGAGACTCGCCGAGGGAATCCTCTCGACGGCGCCAGCGTCGAGACCAAAGGCCTCACACGTGAGGAGAGCGAAATCGTAGAGAGTGACAGGCTCCCCACCACTGATGTTGAAGCCCCCGATCAACCCGCGGTCTAAGCCGTGCCAGATCGCGTCGGCGCAGTCCCATGCGGCGAGCGGTTCAGTGATGACATCGTCAACCACTCGCACGACCCGACCCTGCCGAATTTCGGTTACCCAATGCACGACGGGATTAATGCGACCACCGAAAAACGGCCACCCGTACATCAGGATGGGCCGCGCAATGAGGGCTTGCGGGTTCGCGGCGCGGACCGCATCTTCGGCAGCCGCCTTAAGCCGGCCGTAGTCGTTAACCGGAGTGAAGGGGCTGGCATCGGCGTACGGAATATCGGAGCCACCGAACACGGCGTTTGACGATATATGGACGAAAGAGATCCCCCTCGAAGCGCAGAAGGCTGCGAGATGCGAGGGAAGCTCAACATTGAGCCGCTGGTGATCGGCCGCCCGTCCCTCGACCGCGTCAACACTGCCTTCCGCGGCCGCGACGATGAGCGCATCGGGCCGAACTTCGGCGAGAAGATCGATCAGGGCACTCGTCGTCGGTTCTTGGATTAGGTGCATGAAGCATGACACGTCCAGGGCCTTCGGCCAGGAGCCACGGCTGACCCCATGGATCTGGATGTTCGGATCGGCGCTGCCAACTAGGTACTTGCCGAGAAGCCCGGTAACCCCTGTTATCAACACCCTCACCCGGTGAGACTATCAATGCGAGCTGGGTACGAGCGCCAAGGACAACCTCCCGAGTGGTCGCAACCGCACACACACGTGATGGAGCGGCACTTGTCCAGATATGTCGTGCGCGTGGTGAAGCGCTGCGTGAACGAATTGGCCACACTTCTCGTCGATGCAACATGCCGGGCGTCTAGATTTGACCTGTCATGAATCGTGAACCGGTATCCGCGGCAACGTCCTCGTATTTTCGAACTGCACCTGAGGCGGGTAGATCGACTACTAACGTGCAAGTTGTGGGCGGAGTCGAGGATGCCAACGACTTGGCGGCTGACGACCTTGGCTTTCTCTGGCGCGGCCAGACTTTGACTCAGGCTGCAGGGCATTGGCAGTTGGTGGCGGACCTTGTGCGGCTGCGTTCCAACGAATTGGTGTCTGAACACGTCGCTCTTCTGTCGCGTGCCTATGAGGAGTTCGCGCGTGCGCGGCCAAAAGTGACAAGTTCCGACCTTGATGCCGTTGCCTGGTGGCAGACTCTGCCGTCCGTGTACAGCCTTGACGCAGGGTCGGACATCTTCACGTTGTTCTGCCTGACTGCTGTCGCAGACGAGATCCACGCTCGGCAGGCGAATCGGGTAACGCTCGTCAACTTGCCCGTAAACATCGCCGTATTGCTGCGGGCTTGGCTGACGTCCCAGGGTTATGCACAGGAGCAGCCCGTTTCGGGGACCCTTCCGTGCAAACCGCTCCCTCGCACCGGCTCTATCGCCCACCCCTGGTGGCGAACGCGCGCTGCAGGTCGTTTGATCCGGCAGTGGGGAAGTTACCGCCGAAGCTCCTTCGACTCACGACGTCGTTGGGGCAGGGCAATGCATTGCCCTGCCCTCGTCGTCGACTACGGCGGCCAAATTGACGCTACAGCTTCTTCGCAAGGCCACTACGTCTCCAAGTATTGGGGCGCGGTCGCTCAACTGATTGAATCCCGCGCTCCAGATGTGGTCTGGTTACATATCGACGTACGGACAGCAGCCACTCCGAGTGCGACCGTAGCTATGCGCGGCGTTAAGGCGTTGGATGCGTTGAGCGGTGCACCTCGTCACGAGATCGCCCAGACACATCTCACGCTTCTTGGCTGCATTCAAGCGTACCGCCGCATGCTGAAGCAGGCTCGTTGGTTGCGGGCAATGTGGAGCACCGGTTCGCTGTGGCAATTAGGTTCGGCAAAGTTCGATTCTCGAATGGCAATCACCGATTCCATGCGTGACATCACCACTGGTGGGTTGGCACTCCAAAGGTGCATCTGGGACGAGGTGATGCGACATGCAGTCGCCATTCATCGACCTCGCCGGATTATCTACCTGCTTGAGAACCAGTCGTGGGAGCATTCGCTCTTGCGAGCCGCACACGCCGATTCCATCCCGGCAATTGCGGTAGCCCATTCAATGGTTGTGCCGATCGACACTCGGATGGCCTGCCTCGCGGCGGAGGGCTCGGCCCCGTCGACCTTGATGGTAGGTGGAACTTTGCGGATCGCCGTGAATGGTCCCCTCGCCCGACAGAACCTGCTCGATTTCGGCCTGCGAAGTTCTGCCCTCGCGGAAGTCGAAGCCGCAAGATTCCAATGGGATCCCGACCCTCGATCTGTTCATTCTGTCGAGACAGTATTGGTCTTGGGCACCTACGACCGCGGGCAAACCCAGTACCTTCTTGATCTGCTTCGTTCAGCGCTGGCGCTCGTGGACAGAGAAGTCGACGTTGTTGTTCGCAATCATCCGGCTCTTTGGCCGCCGATTGCACTGGACGAACATTGGGCGCGAGTTGACGCCAGCGCCTCCATTCAGGATGCCCTACGGGCTTGCACGTGGGTCGTCTGTTCGAATAGCAGTTCATCGGTTGTGGATGCCGTCTTGGCCGGCCTGCCGGTACTTCTCGTGCCCGATCCTGACACGCTCGATCCGCGTTGGGAGCGGTGCTTGTCCACTGCTCAGCGAATCACTACTGCCAGAGCGTTAGCAGAAGCCCTTTCTGTCACGCGTGCTCCACGTCTGGAAGTGGAATCAGGTGCTGGGATAATTTTCCTCGACTCATCCCTCAGCCGCTGGCGAGCGTTGCTGGAATCCTTCCTAGACACATGAGGTGGATCTGACCACTGAGGACGTCCGGATGCTGCAGGTGACCTTCGATCCGCAAGAGTGACCGCGTTCGACCTCGCGTGTAGGTGCGCGTTCAACCTGATGTGTAGGTCCGTGTCCGGCGTGTCATTGCTGTAGTCGCCCTCGAGTGGGGGCCACCCTTCGGTTCGTCAACGACCAAGAAGACGAGCCCGAAGGGTGGCCCTTGCTCATGATCCTTGATCAGGAGATCTGGATGGATATCAGGAGGTTCAAGGCTCTGCATGAGTCTGGGACGACGTATGCCGAGATCGGCCGCGAATGCGGGGTCGACTATCGGACGGTGAAGAAGTACCTGGCCGCGGATGCGCCGGCGGGCTCGTCGCGGCCCGGGACGCAGCCACGGGCGGTGACCGCGGTGTTCGAGGGGGTGATCCGGGGGATACTGAGGGCTAACGGGGAGCTGAAGGCCAATGTGGTTCATGAGCGTCTCGTGAGCGAGCATGGGTTCGTCGGTCACTACCAGCGGGTGAAGGCGGCGTGCCGGGAGTTGCGGCCGCTGGTGGAGGCCGAGCTCGACGTGCAGGACGAGTCCCACCGGCTGCGGGGCCTGCGCCGGCGGTTCGAGGTGCTGCCCGGGGCGCAGTCGCGGGTCGACTGGGGTCACGAGGGCGACCTCCTCGGCGTCGGGGTGAAGGTCTACTCGTTCCACATGACGCTGTCGTTTTCGCGGGATCCGTTCTGCTGCTACGTCACGAGCATGGGTACCGCGACGTGGTGGGCGTGCCATCGCAGGGCGGTCGAGTACTTCGGCGGGGTCCCTGCCTCGATCGCCTGCGACCGGACCGCGACCATCGTGCGCAGGCATGTCGCGCCGGGCAGGGCCGTGCCGCTGCAGCCCGAGCCGGCCGCGTTCGCCGGCAACTACGGGTTCGCCATCGACGTCCTGGCCGCGTTCCGGCCCACCGGCAAGGGCCGGGTCGAGCGCTATGTCGAGATCACCCGCGACCAAGTCTTGGCGGGCCGGTCGTTCGCGACGATGGGGCGGGCCGATGCGGCGTTCTTGAGGTCGGCACCGATTCGCCGGTCCCAGGTCCACCGCACCCATGGCGAGGCCGTCGGCGCGCGCCGAGTTCGATCATGCGGGGCTCGGTCCGGTGCCGGAGGCGGCATACGTGGTGACCGAGGTCCACTCCCGGCGGGTCGACAACGACTGACTGATCTCGCTCACCGGGTCGCCGTGCTCTGTGCCGGCGCGGATAATCCGGCACCAGACTGCTCGGCGACATCACCTACCTGCGCACGGCCCATGACTTACGGTACCTGGCGAGGGTCATCGACATCACGACCCGAATGGTCGTCGGGTGGCAGATCGCCGACCACATGCGCACGCCCCTGATCCCGGTGCCAGGAGGTGGCCAGACTGCACGGAGACCTCCAGCCGAACACGATCTCCCGCAGCGACCAAGGCACTCAACATGCCTCGGACGCATTCTCCATGCACTGAAGGAAGATTGACGTGCGCCGCAGCATGGGCAGTGGCGGGGTCTGCTGGGCTAATGCTGCAGCCGAGACGTTCTTCGCGGGCCCGCACCCGGTCTTCTACCGACGATCAAACGTGACCCGCTCAACCGTCTGCCGATCTGACAGGTTGCGCAGCGTCTGCACTGACACAACCGCATGAGCCTGAATCTATGGACGATCACAGCCCGAGTTAAACCGGTTCGCAAACGCCGACTCGGGAAACATCAAGCAGCGGTGCTCGGTAAGGCGAGCGAACACCGTCCCCACCTGCAAAAGATGCCCCGCAACCGACTCCACGTCGAAGGTCTCATGCTGTCCATCACTGGCACCCTGCAAGTAGTCCATGTTCCCAGCAAGAATCAGACAGACACCGCGAGCACACCATTTTCCACCAGCCCCCTAGGTGCGCGTGTCGGTATTGGTTGAGATCTGGCAGGGTGCGACGTGCCGGCCCTGGAGGTCGTGGTGTTGCCGATGGGGGAAGCGGGGCGGTTGATCTTGGGCCCTTGTCCTTGCGAGGGTTGGTGATACCGAGTCCCGTCCTGCTCGGGCCGGTGGCGCGTTGCTGGCCTAGCCGAGTGCGACTGCGGGGACCCAGTGGAACCCGGAGTTGCGGAGCTTGCGGACGTTGTGGCAGAGCGCCTGCAGGGTCCACTCGCCTTGAACGTTGTCGAGGCCTCGCAGTCGTAGCTGTCCGGCGTGCTGCACGGTCTTCATCTGCCCGAAGACTGGTTCCACGATCGCCTTGCGCCGGGCGTAGTCGGCTCTGCCCTTCTTGGTCTGCAGTCTGCGGGTCATCCGCTGCCTGGGCGTCAGGTCCTTGGGGATCCGCCCGCGCGGCGCCGCCGGGGTTTCCTCGCCATGCCTTTGGCGGCCCGTCGCGATCAGCGGATCGATTCCTGCCTCGGTGACCGCGGTGACGTTCCCCGCGGAGAAGTACCCGGCGTCCGCGAGCAGCGTCCGCGGCAGCCCCTCGATCCCGGCGGCGGCCAGCGAATCGGCGAGGCCTGCCAGGGCCCCGGGCAGCTCGGGACTGTCGACGCCGGAGGCCACCAGCGCGGTGCTCAGGATGACCTGGCTGCCCTCGTCGACGACCGTCTGCGCGTTGTAGCAGTAGTGGAACGACCCGTCCGAGGTCTTCATGATCCGCGC